>CBIMZH010000456.1:0-3103 GCA_966248255.1 uncultured Cellvibrio sp. | reverse complement strand
GCATAGGCGCGCTCGTAATCGCTGGGGTGAAGCACTACGCTCATCGGCTGGCCGAGTATCTCCTCCACTTCATAGCCGAGCAGGCGCTTGATCGAGGGGCTGATATAGGTAAAGCGCTGCTCGGCATCCAGTGTCCAGATCCAGTCGCTCATATTGCCGGTGAGCAGCATCACCTGGCGCTGCTGCTCCAGCAGCTCGCCACTTTGCGCGGCGAGTTTTACCGCGAGTATTTTGTTGTGGTAGGCCAGGCCGCCAATCACCAGCAACAGCAGGCCGCCGCCCAGCACTATCACCAGCCAAAAGGGGAAGACTTCCACTTCCTGGTGATTGATCCATTTTTGCGCCAGGCGGGTCATTTCGTCCTGGCTGATTAACGCCAGCGACTGGTTGATATCGGCCAGCAGCACCTTGGCGCTGGCATTGGTAGCCGCCTGCAGTGGGCGGCTGTAGAGCACAGTCATCACCCGGAACTGCTCTGGGCTGGAGTATTTATCCAGGTAGAACATGCCCACCGGGTAGTCGCTGACAAAGGCCTTGAGGTCGCCGCGCGCGGCGGCCTCAATCATCTGCCCCGGGTTGTTGAAATAGCGCAGCTTGAGCGCGGGGTAATGCTGGCGCAGATAGCGCTCTTCATAACTTTGCGCGGTTACGCCCAGTTCGGTGTTCTGCAGGTCTTCCGGCGCTATGGCGCCAGTCAGCTGATTGCTCACAAACAGCGCCGAGCGCAGCTCAAAAAGAGTATTGGAGTAGCTGAGCCCGGTTGGTTCCGGAGCTTGGATGATGCCGCCCTGAATGAATAGCGCGGCACTTTTTACCCGGCGCAGCGTGTGCTGGCCGTCGATAAGTTCAAACTGCACCCGGCGATTGGTTTTATCACCTACCAGTTGCCAGAGATCCACCAGCAGCCCCTGGGGTTGACCGCGTTGGTCGATAAAGGCCAGCGGCGCCCAGTTGTTGGGCAACACTACCTGCAAGTCGTTAACTCTGGGGGTGAGATTAATCGGCTGTGATGTTTCCTGCGCGGCCAGCGGCAGCGCCAGCAACAGACTGCAGAGGCAGAGCCAAGGCCAGGGTCGACGCAGCATCGCGGGCTTACTCACTCGCGCGCTCGGCTTCGGCCAGATAGGCATCCTTGAGTTTGACGTAGTTGCCCGCGGAGTAGCGGAAGAAGCTGCGCTCGGAATCCTTTAGCGGGCGCACTTGTTTTACCGGCGAGCCCATATACAAAAAGCCGGATTCCAGGCGCTTGCCCGGCGGCACCAGCGAGCCTGCGCCTATGACCACTTCGTCTTCCACCACTGCACCATCGAGCAGGGTAGAGCCAATGCCAATTAATACCCGGTTGCCAATCTGGCAGCCGTGCAGGCACACCGAGTGGCCCACGGTGACATCATCGCCAATCAGCAGCGGGTGGCCGGCGGGGTTGTAGTCGCTGGCGTGGGTGATGTGCAGCACCGAGCCATCCTGCACACTGGTGCGCGCACCTATGCGAATGCGGTGCATATCGCCGCGAATGACGGTGCAGGGCCAAACCGAGGAATCTTCACCAATTTCGACATCGCCGATGATGACCGCACTGGGGTCGACGAAGACTTTGTCTGCCAATTTAGGGGTGTGACCTTGAAAGGGGCGAACTGCGCTCATAAATCTCTACCAACTCTTACTGCTAGCTAAGCAAAACAAATAGCCAAACCAATTGAAAACTCTTGCGGCCAGGCCCCGGTGGGCCGAGCGCGAGGGTGTATCATACGCCAAATTACTGCGATTTTTGCCGCCCGGAGCCAAGCATGTCCAACCCCTTGTTACAAGCCCATCTGCTGCCGCCTTTTAGTGCGATTAAACCCGAACATGTGGAGCCGGCAGTGCGCCAGCTGATCGACGAAGGTCGCGCCCATTTGCAGCAGTTGTTGGCGAAAAACCCTGGCAGTTGGGACGATTTGGTCGCGCCCATAGAAGCCGATGGCGACCAGTTGGAGCAGGCCTGGTCACCGGTCAGCCACCTCAATTCAGTCGCCAACAGCGAGGAGCTGCGCCAGGCTTATAACGCCAGCATAGGCCTGCTCACCGATTACGCCACCGAATTCAGCCAGAACGAGGCGCTCTACCAGGCCTACCAGCGCTTGGCCGACAGCCCCGAGTACGCCAAGCTCAGCCAGGCCCAGCGCCAGACCCTGGACAATGCCCTGCGCGATTTCCGCTTGGGTGGCGTGGCGCTAAATAGCGAGGACAAAAAACGCTATGGCGACATCCAGAAGCGCCTGTCGGAGTTGTCCACCCAGTTCTCCAACAACCTGCTCGATGCCACCCAGGCCTGGCACAAGCAATTTGACAGCGCCGAGCCTCTGGCTGGCCTGCCCGAATCTGCCCTGGCGCAAGCCGCGCAAGCGGCGGCACAGAAACAATTAAACGGCTATGTGATTACCCTGGATTTCCCCTCCTACTACGCAGTAATCATGTACGCCGATAAGCGCGAGCTGCGCGAGGAGATCTACCGCGCCTATACCACCCGCGCCTCCGCCCAGGGCAAAAAGGCCGATGGCTCCAGCGCCACTGAATGGGACAACAGCGCGATCATCGCCGAGACACTGGCGCTGCGCCACGAACTGGCCCAGCTGCTCGGCTTTGCCAACTATGCCGAGCGCTCACTGGCGACCAAGATGGCCGAATCGCCCACCCAGGTGCTGGAATTTTTAAACCAGCTGGCGAGCAAATCCAAACCCTCTGCCGAGCGCGACCTGGCCGAGCTGCGCGCCTTTGCCGCCGAGCAGGGCTGCGCCGATCTGCAGGCCTGGGACACCACCTACTTCAGCGAAAAACTGCGCGTGGCCAAGTATGCCATTTCGCAAGAGGAGCTGCGCCCCTACTTCCCGGCGGAGAAGGTGATCGCCGGTATGTTTGAAGTGGTCGAGCGGTTATTCGGTATCCAGGTAAAGCAGGTCACCGAGTTTGATTCCTATCACCCGGACCTGCGCTTTTTTGAAATTTTTAAAGGCGGCGCCGAGAAAGGCGGGGAAAAAATTGCCAGCTTTTATTTAGATGCTTTCGCCCGCGACAAAAAGAAAGGCGGCGCCTGGATGGCCGACTGTCGCGTGCGCCGCAAAAC
>CBIMZH010000455.1:0-3106 GCA_966248255.1 uncultured Cellvibrio sp. | reverse complement strand
GGCCTTGGTCTCGGGGTTGGAGTCGTTTGCTTTCTCGGCAATGATGTCTTCAAACTTAAGGCGTTTAATGCCCAGCTGGTCGTCCACTATGCAGTGAATAGATTCTTTCCAGCAGAGCGCGATCTTGCTGACATGCATGCCGCTGTCGAGGTGATTGCGAATTTCACTCGCGGTTAAATCCAGTTTTTTGCAGCGCACTATACGGCCGTCTTTGGTCGCTTGCAGCTCGCACTCTTCACCCAGTTCAAACTGGTGCGGCGCTTCGCTGTCGCGCAGCCACTGCGTCATTACCTGAGTGGGTGTGTGCTTGGGCGCAATGGGCAGGCAGCGCAGTGTGCCCAGGGCTTCGCGCAGTTTGCTGAGCAAATCCTCGGCGCGTTTGGCCGATGAGGAGTTGACCACAATCATCTTTTCTTGCGGTGCTATATAGGCGTAATCCAGGCTGGATTTGGTGAAGGCTTTGGGCAGCAGTGAAAAGATAATTTCATCTTTCATGCCGTCGCGCTCTTTGCGGCTGACCGAGCGGCCTTCGGCATCGCGAATGGCTTGTACCTTTTCTTCCAGCGCCTCTTTGATTACACCGGACGGCAGAATTTTTTCCTGCTTTTTGGCGCAGATCATGATGTAGCCGTTGGCGGCGTGGACAAACAAATCGCTGTCGCGGCCGAGCGGCGTTTCAAAACCATAGCGCAGCGGGTCGAGGCTGCCGCAGGGGTTAAAGCAGAAGAGGGCGAGCTTTTCGTTAAGCTCCTCCGGGGTAATTGTCCATTCTTCGGTGAGGCGATAGAGGCGTAAATTTTTAAACCACATAAGCAATCAACAGCACAATGTTTAAAGAACAACGTTTAAATAAAAACGTTTAAATAAAAACGCCAACCTCCCTGGGGAAGTTGGCGCTGTGAACAAGGCAATAATTACAGGATGTCGATCAGCTCAACATCAAAAATCAGCGCCGCGTAAGGCTTGATGCTGGCACCCGCACCGCGCTCGCCGTAGGCCAGCTGGTAGGGGATGTACAGGCGATACTTGGAACCTACCGGCATCAGCTGCAGGGCTTCGGTCCAGCCGGCGATTACGCCGTTTACCGGGAAGTCGATAGGCTGGCCGCGGTTAACCGAGCTGTCAAATACAGTGCCGTCAATCAGGGTGCCGTGGTAGTGAGTTTTAACGCGTGAGCTTGGGCCGGGTTTGGCGCCTTCGCCCTGCACAATCACTTCGTATTGCAGGCCAGAGGCAGTTACAGTCACGCCGTCTTTTTTGGCGTTTTCGGCCAGAAAGGCTTCGCCTTCAGCGGCCAGGGCTTTGCTTTGTTCAGCTTGAGCAGCTTGCATACGCTTGTTGATCTCCTCAAACGCAGCGCGCATTTGATCGTCGCTGTAGGGGTTGGCAAGGCCATTCAGGGCATCGGCCAGACCGGCAGATACGGCTTCGGCAGACAGGCCGTCAAAGGGGTTTTCGAGCAGTTGTTGGCCCATTTGGCGGCCAACACCATAGCTCACCAGATCTTCTACGCTGGAGTATTTGGACATAATTTAATCACTTGGTCTGATTCAAAAGGCCGTGCAGTCTAGCAGATTAATCCGCGTTTTTTGCGTCTTTGCCGCTTTGATGTTGCTGGGTTTTGGGCAGGGTATCTGCCTGCTCCGGCAACTCGTCCTCGACAAAGCCATCTGGCGCCAGCACATGGATTTCGGCCATAAATATGCCCCAAAAGGCCATAAACAGGGCGGCCACCAAAGGGCCAATCACAAAGCCGTTGATGCCGAACAGGCCCAGGCCGCCAAGGGTGGACAGCAGCACTATATAGTCGGGCATCTTGGTGTCGCGGCCCACCAGTATTGGGCGCAGTATATTGTCGATCATGCCAATCACCCCGGCGCCAAAGCCTATCAATATGGTGGCTTTGACATTGTCGCCGGTGGCAAATAAATAGAGCGACACAGGCGCCCAGATAAGCGCTGGGCCCACCGCGGGAATCAGCGAGAGGACTGCCATAATCACCCCCCAGAGCAGGGCGCCGGGGATTCCCAGAATCCAGAAAATCAGCCCGCCCAGGCTGCCCTGAACTATGGCGATTACCAGATTGCCTTTAATGGTGGCGCGGGTGACCTCGCCGAATTTGGCAAACAACATACGCTCGCGCTCATCGCCCAGGGGCAGGGCGCGAATCAGCAGCTCCAGCAACTGATTGCCATCGCGCAGTAAAAAGAAGCTCAGGTACAACATCAGGCAGATGTTAATAATCAGCACAAAGGTGTTCTGACCAACGCTGACCAGATTTTGCGCGATAAATTTGCCGCTGGTGACGCCCATGGCCAGGGCGCTTTTTTTGATATTGGCCAGGTCTATATCGAATTTTTCGAGGGTCTGTTGTAGCGCCGGAAAGGCGGTGCGCACCTGCTCAATATACTGCCCGGGGTTGATCTCGCCCGATTCCAGCTTGCCGTAAAACACAGCGCCCTCTTTAACCACCGAGGTCACCAGGAAAATGGTGGGTAATACCACTACCAGTATGCAGGTGAGCAGGGTGAGCAGGGCGCTGGTGTTGCTGCGTCCGCCCAGCCATTTTTGCAGGCGCTGGTTAAAGGGGTAAAAAATAATGGTGATGGCACAGGCCCAAAAAATGGTGCCAAAAAATGGCTTAAGCACCAGCGCGAAAGCGATGGAGACAACCAATAAAAACAGCAGGAAGGTGCGGGTTTCCAGTTTTTTATACATGGCAATCCAATAGCTGAAAGTTGAAGGTTTGGCGCAGCGGCCAAAAAGGGCAGCCAAGGCTAGCACTTTCCCCAGGGCAAAAATACCTGCATTGGTCCAATTTATAGCGTGCAAGCAAGCGCGAATCACCTAAAGTTAAGCTTGGCTAGGGCGCCTGATACAAAGTAAAAAAGCGGGCCCGAACTTGTGGGTTGTTAGATGCAACGGCTGGAATAATAAGATGAAATATGGTTTGCATTGTTTATGTATCGCATTGATGCTGCTTGGCGTCGAGATTGCGGCAGCAGATCAGGGGCAGCAATCGGCAGCCAGCAACCTGGTTATTGATGTGAAAGCTGTATCACCTCAGGTGGAGGACGGTTATTACCTCAGGCTGCTCAAAATGTTG
>CBIMZH010000454.1:0-3115 GCA_966248255.1 uncultured Cellvibrio sp. | reverse complement strand
GGAGTGCTTGAACCTGTATCCAAACCTGTGTCGGCGCGGTTGGAAAAGGGCGAGTTAAGCACATTGACGCTATCGCCGCGCACTGCGCTGTAGCCCACCGCATCGCGCACCAGTATAGACAGGCGCTCCAACTCGGCATCCGTCCAGGGGACATAGGTCTCTTTGCCCTCAGCATCGCGTACCAGTTTATCATCCACCACCACCGCCACGGTTAAACGTTTTACGGTGCCCTGCTGGTGCTTGGTATAACTGACGGTGCGATCCAACTCGTAATTGCGCGTAGTCTGCTCGCGGTTATTGGTGGGGGTGGCGGCAGCGGCCTGGCCATTTTGCGCATTGGCCTGTTCAGGTGCCTGGGCGGTGCCCGGTGGCTGATTGGTCAGGGCGCCGGGGATACCTTCGGCGGCGCTGTTGCCGGTGCGCTGCTCATTCAGTGTTTGCTCGGAGCGAATCGCGGGCAAATCCGGGTTAAAGGTTTCGGCTGCCTGCTCCACTGCGGTGAAATCCACATCGGCACTGACCTGAGCGCGGAAATTACCGCCGCCCACCACTGGCTGCAAAATGCCATTGATGCGCGTGATAACACTGTCTTCCACTTCTTTGGTGTACTTGTGCTGCTTGGCGGCCAGGAGCACATCGGCGCCGTCTTCACCGGTGACCGAGAGCAGGTTGCCGTGCTGATCGACAATGGTGACATCGTCCATTTTCATTTCCGGTACCGAGGAGGCCACCAGATTCATAATCGCCTTAACCTGCGCCGGGTCGACACTACGGCCAGCGAATACTTCGACAAAAACCGAGGCCGTAGGCTTGGCTGCGTCGCGCACAAACACGGTTTTTTTAGGCAGTGCCAGGTGTACACGAGCACTGCGAATGGTGGTGATACTGGTAATGGTGCGCGCCAGCTCGCCTTCGATACTGCGCTGGTAGCGAGTGTTTTCAATAAATTGACTGGTGCCCAGTGGCTGCTCTTTGTCCATTAACTCAAAGCCCTGCACCGGGCTGTTGGGCAGGCCAAATTCGGCGAGTTTTAAACGCGCCATGTGAATATCTTCAGCGGCAACCAATATAGCCCCGGAATTAGGGTCCATCTTGTATTTGATATTGCTCTGCTCGAGTACATCCACCACATTGGCGGCGTCCAGGTTATCCATACGGCCATAGAGCGGGCGATAGTCGTCCGACCAGAGCCACATGACGACGGCCACACCTGCCGCCACGCTGGCGGCCAGGGTAATCATCAGCGCGACCTGACGTAAAAAATTGAGGCTGCTTAAGCCCTCGAGAAAATCCCCGACCGGCTTGGCTTTAGCGGGAAGTTGTTCTTCGGCGTGTTCGGCTACGGCCATGACTTTTTCACCCTGGGTTTAGCAATTGCTTTAAATAGTAATTCTGCGTGTTGTTATGCAACGGTTATGCGACGGATATGTACCTGACGCCGGGCGTCATTAAATCGGCATATTCATAACGTCTTTGTAGGCTTCGATTAATTTATTGCGCACCTGCACTGTCGCCTGAAAAGCCACCGAGGCTTTTTGCGAGGCAATCATCACATCGGTAATGTCCACCCCGGCTACACCTCGCTCATAGGCATCGGCCATAGCAGCGGACTTTTGCTGGGTTTCATTTACCTGGCTGATGGCCTTGGTCATAAGGTCGCCAAAGCTCGGCAGTTTGTTGGGCTGCTCAACATTTAGCGCGCCCAGGCTGCGCATACCATTGGCGGGGCTGCTCTCGGTTAACCCCTGGGGGCGCTGAAACGCCTGGGTTTGCGATTTCAGCGAGCGCATATCGCTGAGTAAGCGGCTGATATCTACTCTGTCGGTCATAGGGCTGGCCCATAAGCTAATGACAATTTTTTGGCATTTAAGATAAAAATGCCCGGTTATTAGCTCTAGAGCACAAAGCAGGCCAATCTTTGCCACACGGCAAAAGCTTGCCCTTAGGCAGTAAAAATCGGCTTAAAAATTATTCGATTTGCCACCAAAGCGTCACACCCCTGTCACCTGCTGGCTGTAGGTTCTTGCCTGTGTTTTCAGCTCAGTTCTTTTTTTGCAACCAGTCACACTAGCCGAGACTAGCCAGGAGTTGTTATGAGCGCGAGTATTTCACCCGAGTGGGATGTGTTGGATGAGGCTATGACGGATTTTATTGCCGACATAGTGGTGGCAAAATCCAAAAACCAGAAAATGAAACGCAATATGGAATACCGTCGCCGCCTGGAGACGCGCCTGGAAGAGCGCCGCCTAGCACGGGAAACCCGAGAATATGATTTTGAATTTAATTCAGAATTGCTGCTGCCCAAGCGCGACTCACTGGCGCGACACTAACCAACAAGCGAAAGCAGAAATTTTTGCGGCTTAATGTTTAGGTTTAGCGGTGGCGACTAGTCGCTACCGCAACCACTGCCGCAGCCGCCAGAATCGCCACTGCTGCAACCACTGCCACCACAACCATCGCTGCTACTGCCACAGCCACCACCACAGCCCACATGGGAGCTGCAATAAACTGCCGCACCAGAATCCCGCGCCTGTAGCGCCTGGCTGCAATTCAAAGCCTAGTAAAAACCATTGGAAATCGGCTGAGTTAAAACACGGGTTTAATCAGCGAGTATTACTCGCTGATTTCGTAGCCTTCTTCGCGCAGACGGGCAATTTTATAACGCAGAGTGCGCGCACTAATACCCAGGCGCTCGGCAGTGTTTTTGCGGCTGCCGCGTTCAATGCGCAGGGTGTTCATAATAATTTCGTATTCGCGCTGCTTGAGGTCATTGCCCAGCGCCGGATTATTTAATGCCGGTGGCTGTACCCGCTGATTGCTGACCAGGGCGATATTGTCCCCCTGATACACAGAGTTAACCGCAAAATTATTTGCCAAAGCAAAGCCGCCAGCAGCCTGCACCGGCTCTGCCACCAGTGGATTAGTCGTCGCCTGGAGCACCTGCGCCGCCTGTAATAAATTTGGCTTTTGACTGTAAGCCACAGGTGCAGCACCGTATACACCACCGGCATCCAAGCCCAAATCTTCCGCCTCTATACTGCGCCCCGGCTGCAAAATTAAGGCGCGCTGCATAATGTTATCCAGCTCGCGCACATTGCCTGGCCAGGGGTAAGCC
>CBIMZH010000453.1:0-3120 GCA_966248255.1 uncultured Cellvibrio sp. | reverse complement strand
CTGGATTACTTGATTATCAACCCCACGGTTATTTTATTTGCCAGCCTGTTAATTCCCATGCTGGTGCAGGTGCCCATGTTTGGGCGAATCTGGATTCCCGCACTGGTATTTATTCTCAACGGATTTTTACTGGGCAGCCCCAGCCGCTGGCGCGAAACCATTTTTTCGCTGCTGAGCATTGGCTGTTGGTTTGGCCTGGTATTTGGCGGTATCTACGCCGTGGGTAATTTTTTAGGCAAAGATCATATAGAGCCGGCGCTACCCTATTTGCGGATTTTATCCCAGGCCTGTTTTTATTTTTGCCTGATTTATGTATCCAGCCTCCAGGCTAATGCCTACAGCATTTACCAATACATCAACCGCGGAGATAAAGCGTGATTGACTACCTCTTAGCGCGCGCCTGGACTCAGTACCAGGGAGATAATTACAGCGGTGCCATAGATCAGCTTAAACAACTGCTGGGTGCGGAGCCTAACCACGCCGAAGCCCATGGTTTACTCGCCGCTTGCCTGCTTGGACAAAAGCGCCTGAGCGCCGCTGACTATGAAATCGCCCTGGCGCTGCAATGCGATCCGCAACTGGCTTTTTTGCATCTGGTGCGCGCGGAAATTTTGCTTTGTAAAAACCAGCGCGATCAGGCCCTGGCGGCTTGTGACCTGGCCCAGCAACTGGCCCCGGAATCTGCCGAAGCGCTGCTAAAAAAAGTGCGCATACTGGTGTTTTACGAAAATTACCGCGACGCCAAAACTATTTTGGACAGCGCCGCGCAATTGGCACCAGACGCGCTTGCCGTACCCCTGCTCTACAGCCAAATTGCCTTGGGCCTAGGTGAATTAAAAGCGGCGGAAATTTTTGCTCGCGAAGCGCTGGCGCGCAACCCTCAGGCAGAGGAAGCCAATGTGCTTATGGGCAAAATTCTGCTTGCTCAGGGCGATGCCGAAAGCGCATTGGATCACGCCAGGTTTGTTATTTTAAATAACCCCGACAGCCATGCAGGCTTAACTCTGCTCGCCAATATTAAAGCGCGCGGTAATTTTTTCCTCGGCCTTTGGTGGCGACTGAATAACTACCTGACCAATATGACCCAACTGAAGCAGGTAAGCCTGCTGATTGGCGGCTTTTTATTGTTTAACCTTTTAGCGCAGATCCTGAAAGATATGGGTTATACCGCCGAATCCAGACTATTGAGTATGGCCTGGCTGGGGCTGGTGATTTACTCCTGGGTGGCTATACCGGTTTACACGCGTATGGTGAAAAAAGAGCTGGCTAAATTTGAGTTTAATCGCAATTTTTAACTGGAAACTGAGAATTGGTAGTTAGAACTGACAACAGATAACAGGCGGCGCCCACTGGCGCCCTGTTTACTTGGCGCCTTGTCCAAGGTACCGCTTCGCCCACAAGAACAACGCCAGCATCACCACCACAAACCAGGGAATCTGCCAATAGAGCGCGGCGACAAAGCCCATATCCGCCCCCTGCTCGCGACTGGTCATCGCCAGCAGCCCGGAAAACCCCAAACTAAACAAGCCGTAGCCTAAATTAAAAATCATGCCTTTCACTGAGAGCACAGTGGCCCGGCGCGAGGAATCAGTTTCGCGATGCAGTACCCGGCTTAGGGTGAAACCCAAAAACCACATCATGCTCATGACAAACATGGCCGGCACCAGGCCCCAATAGCGCCAGGCTGGCACCAGCGCAAGCAGGCCAATCAGGCAGGCAGCCGCAATAAAACCCAGATTGGCCAGCATACCAAAGCGATTATTGAGCTTGAGCGCTATACCAGGCACAAACCAACCGGCTAGGCCCAGCAAGGCGCCGAGAAAGCCATAAGTCCAGGCAGGCAGATCGATCAAGCGAAAGTAGCTGCTGCTGATAGTGGCGAAATTGCGCACTATGGAATCTATCGCAACCCCCACCAGTATCAACACCAAAGTAACCCTGTGAGTAACCACCCAGCGCGCCGTCTGCAGAGTTAAGGCAAAGGCCTGCTGCATATTGCCGCCAATATAGAGTCCGCTTGAGTGACGCTCCGGCTCCTGCATACGCAAGCTGGCCCAAAGGCAGACCAGCGCCTGTAAAAATACCAGCAGCACCGGCAGCCTATGGGCCAAGGCAATGGGAATTTGTAACCCATCCGGTAGCAGTTGGTTAATCCAGCTGGGGTTATAAACCAGGCCGCCGAGAATCATCGCCACCACCATACCGCCCGAGCGCCAGCGCATGGCTGTGGCCAGCACATTATCCCAAGTGGATTCCCTGCCCTCCGCTGGCAGCGAGTCATAGGCCAGAGCTTCATCAGCGCCACTGGCACAGGCCTCGGACAAACCTGAACAGATACGATTGAGCAGACACAAGCCAAGCAACCACCAACCGCCATTTTGCGGCGCGATCAACAGACAAAACATCTCCAGCGCCATAAGGCTGGCCGAGGCGATTAGCAACTTGCGCCGCCCCAGGGTATCCGCCAGCGCACCTGAGGGCACCTCAAACAAAAAAATCGCCGCTGCCCAAATTAAATTGAGGAAGACAAATTGCTCCAGGCTCAAACCCAAATCGGTAAACAAAATAGCCAACACAGGGTAATAAGCGCGCGCGTTAAAAAACAGCGTAAAAATAATATACAGGCGGGCATTGGCGGGAAATGACTGAAACATAGTTAACTCCAGTCGCTGGAGGTTGACCGACGATAATGTCACTAACCTGCCAGTCTAGTCAGATGAAATCAGAGTAGACAAAGGTAGCGCCAGACAAAGGAAACCCCAGACAAAGTAGGATTCGATTATTATAGGCACCCGTTATACTTTTGAGCATCCATCCCGTGGTTAAATTTCAGCCCTCCCTCCCTCTGCCTGCCCAGCAAATGCCGCACTGGGGCCTTGCCGCCCTATTAGTGATCTGCTGCGCTGTCCTAGCACCCGGAATGACACCCTCATTTTCGTCGGACGATTACGTCCACCTAATCCACAATATTCACTTTAAAAATTTCACCGACTCATTACAGGTTTTTTGCGAAACCTACGGACGAGAGTATCGTCCGATGGTGAGATTTTCCCTATGGCTAAACTCGCTGATGGGCGACACTGCACTAGCCTTTAAGCTGACCAACCTTTTTTTGCACCT
>CBIMZH010000452.1:0-3130 GCA_966248255.1 uncultured Cellvibrio sp. | reverse complement strand
AACAACCCGCCACTGATGGCGGAGGGGTTTGCCTATGCAATTGATGCAGGGCGCAAAGCCTATAAAGCGGGATTAATGCAAAAACGCAAGACCGGTTTATAGGCTTTGCACGCCAACCATTGGCCAGCCCTTTTGGCACAATAATTAGGCCCTTAAAACACCAGCCACAAAGCCGATACCACCAGGGCTTTGTGGTTGTGCCCGATTAGGCCTTTACAAAAGTTTTTACTGAATCAAAGCCCTGCTGCAGCGCACGATTAATGGTGGCGTCCACACAGCCACCTTCACTGAGATACTTTTCCAGCATGCGGCTTAAACGCAACAAATGGTAGGACATCTCCTGCTGCTGAATACAGGCATCACCCACCGCTTTAGGCAACTCAACGGCGCCCTGCTGCAACAACTGCGCAACTAACTCCAAAATTTCCGGCTTACAAATCTCTGCATGTTTTTGCGCTGTAGCAAGGTGCAGCAAAACGTTTTGCATCGCATGCAGACGCTTGTCACCATGGGTGAAGCCCACCTTCATCAGAGCCTCCTGCAAGGCGCCAAACCAGAGTTTCATGCGCTCGCATTTATCGAGAAAGTCCGCTAAAAAATCGTGCAGCTTACCGCCCGAGACAACACGCCCCACGGGCAAATGGCTGCGCTGCACTATGGCATTGAGAATATTGATACTGCGAAACAGAAATTGCTGTTCGTTCATTTCAATGACGGGAATGACATCCTGCCAGCCAGTTCCCTTGTCTCTGTAGCGATTACAGTAGATGGCAACGACCGAGTCAGCCAAGGCCAGCACCTGCCCCTCAAGGCTCAACTCACTTTCAACTTTGGCATCCGGGTAACCTGTGCCGTCACAGCGCTCATGGTGCTCACGCACTGCATGCAACATAGGCTCAGTTGTCTCTGGGTCCAACTGCATTAACTCAACACCAATAGGAACATGCCGCTGAATTTGATACCAATCGTCTGCCGCCAATTTAACCTGCTTAATCAATATCGCCGGATCAACGTGCAGCATGCCCAGGTCGTGGGCTAACCCCGCCCAAAAAAGATCGCGCTTTTGGCTCAGCGTCAAACGCATTTCATCCGCAATTAATAGGCTTAGGGTGGCCGCCCCCAGGCTGCGCCAATACAGCCAGGCCATGGTCTTGGCCATTACCTGCAATTTTTGCTGGACAATCGGAAAGGCGGGCAACTCCTGGGCAAAATCCTGCAGCTGCGCCAAAAAAGGTTTGTGCTCTTCCAGTGCGGCGTAGAAAGGTTCCTGAATGTGCAGCTCGGCCAAATCCGCCTGTAACTGGGGTACAGTCAATGGGTTAGCCAGGCTGATACTTAACTCGAGAGGAAAAGCCAAACGGCGACCGCGCATTTGTACCGCGAGGGAAAAATCAAAATTGCTTTGACTGGCCGCCAGTATATTGCCGTCTTCAAAAATGAGTGCGCGCTCAAGTTTAACCTGACACTTGGCATTGAGATGGGCAAGGTGCTCAGCGTAAGCCCCTGCGTCCAGTATCATGCTTTCGTTCAAGCGCCTCAGCATTGGGTCATATCCGGGATCACAATAATTATCCAGTTGAAAAATCCGTTTAATGCCAATCCCATTAAGTTCGCCAACAACCAATAAAACGCGCGAGGACCAAGGCCAATTAATCGTTTAGTTAATCAAGAGTCGCCACAGCCAAACACTGAGCAGCGAAACCATCAAGCTGTAACCCACCAGAGCTGAGGCCAGGCGCGGCACCAGGTTATGGGCAATAGCCAATACCCCGGCGGAAATCATTGCTGGCATGGCCGCCTCTAAAATCACAACCTGACGGGCCAGCCCCTCAATCCCCATAAGCCAGACCAGCCCCCAGGCAAATGCCGGAGTCACCAGCAGGATAAACGCCATGCCTACCAACAGGGGCTGCAGATACTCGCGCTCCAGGCGCAAGCGCCACTGCAAACCCACAGCAACCATGACTACCGGAACAAGTGTAGATGAAATACGCGGCAAAATATCGGCAAACCAGCCGGGGTAGCCAACCCAGCTAAATAGCAAGGCAACCCAGAGCGCAATAAAGGGTGGGAAGCGCACAATATTTCGCCAGAAAGGCTCGGCAGTCGCCCCACCCTTGCCAAAATAACTGGCCACCGCAACCCCCAGGGTATTTAAAGCCAGGAAGGTGCCGAATTGATCGTAGAGAATGGCATAGGAGATCGCCCCCTGGCCAAGGTGCGCCTCGATCAGAGGGATTCCAACAAACCCGGTATTGCCCAGGGTTACCGTCAGCAGCAAGGCCCCCATAACCTCGCGGGACCAACCCAGGGCTCGCCCAGCAAACCAGGTGATAGCCGCACTGAATGCCATAATTATCCAGGCTGCGCCCACCAATAACAGCGCCTGACGATTAAGGCTTAGTTTGGGGATCTCGTTTAGAACCAGCGCGGGCAAGGCGACATAGATAACATAAGCATTTAAAGATGCAGATGCGTTTTCTGGAATGCGCTTTACCCGCTGGAAGGCCAAACCCAGCATCAAGCAGATAAACACCAGAATCAAATTGGACACTTGCCTACCCCTTACAGCAAGGCCGCGTTAGCAAGCGGCAGATAAACCCCACTAGTTAGCGACAGCGGGAAAAAGGCGATCAATAACATCTGGTAAAAATGGACGGCCGCGCTGATTTACCGAGGTACCGGTGATACGCGCAGCTAAACACAATTTATTATCGGCTTTACGGTAAATATTCTGCACAAAATCGAACCTCACACGCGACGCCCGCTCAAGACTAAGATCGACGTAAAACTCATCACCACTTTTTAATGGCCACTTATAATCCAGCTCGGCGCGCAAGACCATCAGGTTGACGCCCTCAGCAGCCAACTCGGCAAAGTTTACGCCCATAGCCAACAAAAATTCATGGCGGGTGTGCTCCAGGTAATTTTGGTAAACACTATTGTTTACCACCCCTTGCAGGTCACATTCATAATCACGCACTTTAAAATCAAGAACAAATTGAGCCATTAATCTACTTCCTAAATAAAAATAATCTGTTGCCCTAATCCCTATAGGGTTCATTCCGCCAGGGGTGCAGCGTCAACACCTGGATCAGCAACAACCGGTAACAAGTGGACATGCCTGGCC
>CBIMZH010000451.1:0-3134 GCA_966248255.1 uncultured Cellvibrio sp. | reverse complement strand
TACTGGCACCTTTATTTACTGGCACCTTTATTTACTGGCACCTTTATTTACTGGCGCCGAGACAAGGCGCCTGGGTGAAAGCCGCGGCGCCAAGCCTTCACTAAAGATTCTGCACAATAAAAAAAGCGCCTGTAAAAGGCGCTTTTTTTATTGGGCTTAAATAACTAATTTAGCCACCGTTTTTCGCCTTATAGGCGCGTACCTGCACGTTAAAGCTTTCGGCAAAGGCTTTTAACTCTTCCAGCGCCGCCTTTTCCTTACCTGGCGACAGGCGGGCACAGCCCAAATAGTCCTGCACCGCTTTTACATAGGCCTTCACATCATTGTTGGCCTTTACCATCTGTGCACTTACCGCACTGGCGCCATCGGGTAACTCGGGTGCAGCGCCTGGTTGATCACAAGCCCAAGCCATAGCTGGCATCAAGCTTAAGGAAAAGAACAGCGAACAAACCTTTCTCATCGTCTTAGCCTCATTTGTCAAAAATTTACTAACTACTCACACGACAAGCATCCTGGCTAAACTTTAAAGCGCCCTACCAACTCGGCCATACGCGCGGCCATAAGTGCTAACTGACTGGTACTGGACGAAATTTCACTGGCGCTCTGGGCGCTGCTATAGGCCACCGCGGATATGCGATCTACATTGGTTTCAATTTGACGAGTGGCGGCGCTCTGCTGCTCGGTCGCAGCGGCAATCTGACTGGTTTTATCGCGAATCACGCTGACAATTTGGGTAATGTCTTCGAGTGAATGACTGGCGGCATCCGCCTGCTGCACAGAGGCACTGGCTTGGTTGTTACCCGCAGCCATCATATCCACCGCCTGACGCGAACCGGTTTGCAGTCGCTCAATCATCTCGCGAATTTCGGTGGTGGAAGCCTGGGTTTTGGAGGCGAGCGTGCGCACTTCATCAGCGACCACCGCAAAACCGCGACCCTGCTCACCGGCACGCGCCGCTTCAATAGCGGCATTGAGCGCAAGCAAATTGGTTTGCTCGGCAATACCGCGAATCACATCCAATACCGAGCCGATATTGTCTGTCTCTTTTTGCAATTCATCGATAACTCCAGCAGCCGATTTAATATCGGTCGACAGGTTTTTAATTTGCGCCATGGTGGACTGCACCGTGGACTTACCTGTTGCTGCAGCAGAGTCGGCCTGATTGGATTGATCGGCCGTTTCGCTCACGCTGCGGCTGACATCGTCCACCACATGAGCCATCTCTTTTACCGCCGCCTGAATCTGCTCGGTTTCCGCCTGCTGGTTTTTTATCGCCTGCTCGGTCGCCTGGGAGCGCTGCGACAACTGCGCCGCATCGCGGGTCACACTCGCACTCATATCCACCACATTGGCGATGATATTGCGCAGGCTTTCCACAAAGTGGTTAAAACACTGCGCCAGTTCCGCCAGCTCGTCTTTACCCTCTACTGGCAAACGCTGGGTCAAGTCGCCCTCGCCTTCGGAGATATTGCGCAGCGCGTGCAAAATATTATTGATGGGGCCGACAATACTCGCCTGCACCAGATAGGAAATCGCCAGCGCCAGCACCGCCATCAGCAAAATAATCCACAGCGAAAACTGCACGGCGTTGCTCACAATCTCATCCAGCTCAATCAAGCTTACTGACATGGAGATCTCACCGATTTTCTGCCCATCTGCACTTATGGCCTCGGTGATCTGCACAGATTGCCCCTGCTCCACCAGGCCCACTTGCGGTGGACGCTGCGCCAGCTGCGACTCAGCCGCTTTATTAGTTTGACCTTTAACGTACCAGGCAAAAGGCTTGCCGTTGGCATAGATGACCGCCGACTCCACTCTAGGGCTCAGCGCTAGCCCCTCAAGGCTGCTGGTCACAGTGGTAGTGTCATCAAAGCTGATGGCGCCACCACTGGACGCGCCCAGAATCTGCGCCAGGGTGCGGGTATCCTCAATAATGGTGGCGCGGGTGGTGGCAATACCCGAGCGCGCGCTCATCCAGGAGGTGGCAATTACAGCCGCTATAGCGGTAAGCGTAACCCCCAGCAGAATTTTGGTTTTTAATGAAAGTTTGCCGAACACAGTATCTCCCCCAGTTTTTGTTATTGCGGCGACATGCGCCCAAAGTGCACTCGTGAATTCTCAACCCGGCTGTGGCTCTGGCCTTTTCGGCCAGGCACTGAACACAGATTTATTGGCACTCAGGAACCCTGAAGTATAGCCAACAAATGTAATTTGATATGACAACATAAGCCTAAATTCGCAATTTTTTGCGCCAGACAAAGAGTATAGGCCAGACGGCTATTTCATCTTTAGAGCTTAACGGCAAACAAAGGCAGAGCTTGAGCCGTTCGTCAGGCGAATTGCAGCGGAGGGCTAATCTCAGGGCTAAAAGACGGGCAAAAAAAAGCCACTTCGGGGGAAGTGGCTAAAAATCTGGTGTGAACAAAACTTTGCTACACCATCCAACGACAAAGGAAAAGCATCAAAACAAGACACATGCAAAAATCTCGGGGCGGGAGATAAGCCCCCAGAGCGAGAATCCCGGCTTGCGCAACTTGAGTTGGAAGCTACACAGGTCGGGCACCAGATACAGACTTGGCGCTACAGTCGCTCTATTTGTCTTATTATATGTATCAATTTTGGGATTGCAATAGGTGCAAAAAGAATTTTTTACACCCCTAGGCAAACAACAGAAGAATTCAAAATCCAGGTAAGACGCAATTTTTTCGCGGAAATATTGGCCTAATAACGCGGCTTATCTGGGGCTAGCCCTGACCAATAACCCTAAGATAGACATTCAGGTGCCAGTATTTTTGTAATATAATATTAAATCAATAGCCAACACCAAGGCTAAAGCTCATAACAATAAAATTGCAAAAGGTCGATTTATGAAAAAATTTCTAGCCTGGCATTCCACCCTTTGGCTTGCCTGCCTAACCCTAAGTGCTTGCGGTGGTGGCGGTGGTGGATCTTCTTCAGGAACTAGCAGCAGTAAAAGCAGCAGCTCCGTCTCCTCCTCGTCAACCACTAGCGAGAGTAGCTCCTCCATTAGCAGCAGTGCCGCCAGCCGCAGTAGCTCCGCAGCCAGCACCGCCAGTGTCAGCTTTAGCAATGTCTCTGTGCACGACCCCTCGGTAATTAAAGTGGATGGCACC
>CBIMZH010000450.1:0-3134 GCA_966248255.1 uncultured Cellvibrio sp. | reverse complement strand
ACTAACAAATCCGCGAGCCAAGACTAATGTCGCTGCAGCTGCCACCCCTGGCACTTTATATTCATGTGCCCTGGTGCATTCGCAAATGCCCCTACTGCGATTTCAATTCCCATCAAGCCAATAACGATATTCCCGAAGCCGAGTATGTCAAAGCCCTGCGCTTTGATCTGCAGCAGGATGTCAACCTTGCCCAGGGGCGCAAACTCACCAGTATTTTTTTTGGTGGCGGCACACCAAGCATGCTCTCGGCCCATGCAATCGGCCAGATACTCGAAGATGCCGAAACACTGGTTGGCTTTGAGTCTGATATTGAAATAACTCTTGAGGCCAATCCAGGCACCTTTGAGCAGGAAAAATTTTCCGGCTTTCGCGCCGCTGGCGTTAACCGCCTGTCGATAGGTATCCAAAGTTTTAACGACCAGCAATTAAAATTGCTCGGCCGCGTACACGGTCGCGATGAAGCGCTGCGTGCGGTGGGTGTCGCGCGCAAGGCGGGCTTTGATAATCTCAATCTGGATTTAATGCACGGCTTGCCGCAGCAGAGTCTGGTGGACGCCAAAGCCGATTTGCAACAGGCGATAGACTTGGGTCCAGAGCATCTGTCCTGGTATCAACTCACCATAGAGCAGAACACTGCTTTTTATTCGGCGCCACCGGTCTTGCCCGAAGATGAAGTGCTCGCTGATATTCAGGATGCCGGTGTCGAGCTACTTGCCGCTAACGGCTATGCGCAATACGAGATCTCCGCCTACGCTCGCGACAAAAAGCGCGCGCGCCACAACCTCAACTATTGGCAGTTTGGCGATTACCTGGGCACCGGCGCTGGCGCCCACGGCAAAATCACCCTGCCTGAGTCGCAACAGATTTTGCGCCTGTGGAAAACCCGTCTGCCCAAGCATTATCTGGATGCGGCCAGCTCGCAAAAAATTTCCACCAACCTTAATGGTCACCAAAATGTCTTTGGTGGCGGCAGTGATTTGCTTACACCAGATTCTCTGCCGCTGGAATTTATGATGAACGCGCTGCGGTTGAATCAGGGTGTAGACTTTGCACTTTTCGGCGAGCGAACAGGATTGGATTTTGCGGTGGTAGCTGATGTCTGGCAGGATTTACAGCGTCAAGGTTTGGTGTTTGGCCCTGAGTCGCGCTTGCAGCCAACGCCCTTGGGGGCAAGATTTTTAAACCGGTTGTTGCAGGCGTTTATGCAGGAAGCTGATGACTAACCTTGCGTCCGCCTAAGCGGCGCGCAAGGTTTTTAGCCGTTTAGATATTTTTGCTTTTGGCCCACTTGGCCACGTCATTACCCAGGGTGTTAACTGTGCGGTAAAGCACAGAGCAGGAGCCCTTAAAGCCGCCCATAAAGCCGCCGCTGGAATTGCGGCTCATGCTGGTGCTATCCACCTGCTTACCATCTTTGTAGTAAACCACATCAATCGCAACTGATTTTGCATGGCCAATAAAGGCATTGCCCGCACTAAAGGCATTCACAATATGAATATCCAGATAAGTGCCTTTGGAGTCCAGTTGCTCACTGGTGCGCTCGATACTTACGCCTTGCTTATGGGCAAATTTCTCCACCGCCAGTGACAGGTTATTTCCCAGTGCAGAACACTCGCTCACAATATTGGCAGGGACATGCTTTTCGTCTTGAAAGGGAATGTCAGTAGCGATAAAGGTGTTGGCAAAGCCGGGGGCGGAAAGTGCAGCCAGGGCAGCGCAGAATGCGTAGGTTTTCATACTAATATCCTATTAATAGGCCTGATTGTTTTTGGAAGAAACTCAATCGTTGAGTTGATTGGCGCAGGAACTATAGGCGAAGTTTTATTAGGAGTACAAGCTTAATCCGCATAAACAAAAAGCCCGCTGGAGATGATCACAGCGGGCTATTTATTGAAGACTTGAGTACTTAACCCAGTTCAATATCGTAATCGATAATCACCGGCATATGGCTGGAGAACTGCTGGGTTTTGTAGATAGTCGCGTACTCCACCTTGTGGCCCAGGCTGTTGGAAACTACCTGGAAGTCGGTGCGCCAGCCGTCACCTTCATCTTTGGCGCCGCTTGGCCACCAGGAGTATTCGTCCGAGTCTTTATTCACTTTGCGGAAGGCATCGACATAGCCGATTTGGTTGAACAGTTGGCTCAGCCATTGGCGCTCATGGGGTAAAAAACCTGAGTTGTGCTGGTTTTCTCCCGAGTTACTGACGTCCTTGGGCGTGTGCGCCATCTGCCAGTTGCCACAGAAAATATATTCGCGGCGCTTGCGGGTAATTTTGTCCAGGTGCGCCTGGAAGTCATCAAAAAATTTGATTTTGACCTCCTGGGATTCCATTTCGGAGGTGGCGCTGGGGGCTAGCAGTGAGCCTATGCTGAGTTGTTCAAAATCCACTTGCAGGTAGCGGCCTTCCATATCCACGCCCGAAGCAAAGCCCAAGCCGTAGATGAGCGCTTTAGGTTGCAGGCGAGTGTAAATGGCAACACCGTTATAGTGCTTGGTGCCGGAATCGAAAAAATAGGCGTTATAACCCTTAAGCTCGAACTCGGGTTTTTCCAACTCGCGCTCTAGTGCACGAAGATCTTGCAAGCAGATAAAATCCGCGTCTTGATTGGCGAGCCATGTATACAGGCCGCGCTGCGCCGCCTGAAAAATACCATCGACGCTAAGACTGATAACTCTCATGTTAGCCCCTTGATTATGGACTGTGTATCATACCCGAGCTTTGTGTGATTGTGTTACCGTTTTGGCCGGGAAATTAGGGTTAAATGTTACGAATTTTCACATCCTTACATTTAGCAGGGCTGTTATGCCAAATGTTGGCTCGGATTAAGCTCCAAACCATTTTTTAGTTATTGTTTGTATCGACAAACTTAGTTCATTTGCAGGAACTTTGCATGGAAAAGTATCAATTCGACTTTATTCAGCTGGCCATCAGACACCAGGCTCTATGCTTTGGTGAGTATGTGCTTAAGTCGGGCCGCACCAGCCCCTATTTTTTTAATGCCGGTCGCTTTCAAACCGGCTCGGCGCTGGCCGAATTGGGTCGCTATTATGCAGCGGCAATCACTGCAGCCGGTGTCGATTTCGATATAGTCTTTGGTCCTGCCTACAAAGGGATTCCCCTGGCGGCGACAAC
>CBIMZH010000449.1:0-3145 GCA_966248255.1 uncultured Cellvibrio sp. | reverse complement strand
GGTAAATATGGCGCGCTTGTCGTCCTTTTTAGCCCATTCGCTGGCGATCATAATACCCAGGTGTTCCATTTTAGTCTTGGCGATTTTTTGTTCTTGAGTGTCAGGCAGTTCTACCAGCAGCTCATCGGTCATTTTGATCCAGCCGCGGCGGTAAAAGGCCGAGCCCTGGTAAAAGCGCAGCACCCAGGTTTCATACTCTTCGCGAGTTTGAATCGCCTTGTTGGCGGCATCGCTGTCATAGGCCTGCTGGAAGTAGCTGTGGGCGGGCAGGTTGGCCGGCCAATTGTCCTGCGCCACCTGATGGGTGCTACAGGCGGTAAAGCTGAGGGTCAGGCTGAGTAATACCAGGCGGACAAGAGCGTTAAAACTGAGCATAGACGTAAAAAAACCTGTGACGGCTAGGTAGAAGTTCAAAAATTATTCTGGCGCATTTTTCATCCACTAGTCCAGTGGGCTGAACAAAAAAAGACCAGCTCGATTGGAGGAGGCAAAGTATAAAGGCAAAAAAAGACCTTGTGGGTGAAAGTTTGATGGCAAATTTAGTTCTTAAATAGACAAAAAGTTATTTTTTGTTCTATTATGGATTTATCACCTCTGGAGGCTTGCTATGACTGCCCAAGCTATACCTCTCCCCGCCCAGGCGGCGCCCAGCGCGCTTAAGGCGGTGTTGAATATCCTCGATAAATGGCACTGCTCCGAAAAGGAGAAGACTGCGCTTTTGGGGATTGGCCGCTCGACTCTGCATAAATACCAGGTCGCTCCTGGCAGCGCCCGCACCACCCCGGATTTGCTCGAGCGAATCAGTTATCTGCTCAATATCCATGCGCTGCTGCGCACCCTGTTCGACAACCCGGAAAACGTTTATGGCTTTGTGCGTATGCCCAACAGCAATGGCTTTTTTAACGGCAAGGCGCCTATGGAGTTGATGAGCAGCGGTCTGATGAGCTCGCTTTACGAAGTGCACCGTCATCTGGATGGGCTGCGCGACGGTCAATTTGCTTAACGCCCAGATCAATAAAAATAAATCCATAAGGAAAGCCAGTGGACGCCTTACCCCATCGCCAGTTTGAGCAGCAGACAGCCTATCGCCTGGTGCCCAGCAAATACCCGCCGCTTAGCCTGTTTGATGATGTGGCCGATCAGGAGGAGTTTGAAGCCCTGTTTGCCATTCAGGCGCTAACCAATCCGCGCCTGCGCCAGGAGCTGGGCAACCTTAACCTGGTGCCCGCCAGCGAGCGGCCCTATGGCATTCGCGGCTGCAATTACGCCTTGGGCCCCTTTGTCCATGTCAATCCGTCTGGCTCGCGTTTTTCCGCTGGCAACTTTGGCATTTTTTACGCTGCCATTAATGTGCAAACAGCCATAGCCGAAACCCGCTATCACCAGCAGCGCTATTTTGCCGGTGTTACAGGGCTGAAATACGACCGCTTGACCATGCGCTGCCTGAAAACCCAGTTCAGCGCCGAGCTGGTGGATATTACTGGCAAGGCGTATCGCGCTGGCGACTGGTATCAACCGGAGGATTACACTAGCGCGCGAATATTAGGTGGGCAGTTAAAAGCGGCCAAAGCCAGTGGCCTGGTGTACGACTCGGTGCGCAGCCCGGGCAATGATTGCTATGGCTTGCTCTCGCCCAAAGTCATTAGCGATGTAATACAAACCGCGCACTATGAATATATTTGGGATGGCAGAGAGATCAGCATCACCTTGGAGACTCAGCAGGCCTAGTCGCGCTGAGCAAGTTTAAAAACAAAAAAGGAACCCCCAGGGTTCCTTTTTTGTTTGCGCGTCAGTAAAAAAACTTACTGATTCTTTTCGCGGGCGATAGCGCGGTAGGCGATATCGGTGCGGTAGAAGGCATCTTTCCAGCTGATTTGTGCGGCCAGTTTGTAGGCGCGCTCCTGAGCTTCAGACACAGTATTGCCCAGCGCAGTGGCGCAGAGCACACGGCCACCAGCGGTGACTACCTGGCCATCTTTGCTCGCGGTGCCAGCGTGGAAAACTTTTTCGCCAGCAACTTCAGTCGTTGGCAAACCGGAAATCACATCGCCTTTGTTGTAGGTGTCTGGATAACCGCCTGCGGCCAGAACTACACCTACAGAAGCGCGCGCATCCCAATCGGCGGTGGTTTTATCCAAGTCGCCTTTGAGTGCAGCCAGGCAGAGTTCAACCAGATCGGAATTCAAACGCAGCATAATTGGCTGGGTTTCCGGGTCGCCAAAGCGGCAGTTGTACTCGATCACTTTGGGTGCGCCAGAGCCATCGATCATCAAGCCTGCGTAAAGGAAACCTACATAGGTATTACCTTCGGCAGCCATGCCATTAACCGTTGGGTAGATCACTTCGCGCATGACGCGGTCGTGTACGTCCTGAGTCACCACGGGGGCGGGAGAGTAGGCGCCCATGCCGCCGGTGTTGGGGCCGGTATCGCCATTGCCAACGCGTTTGTGATCCTGGCTGGTGGCCATGGGCAGAACGTTTTTGCCGTCCACCATCACAATAAAGCTGGCCTCTTCACCGGCGAGGAATTCTTCAATCACCACGCGGCAACCAGCATCGCCAAAGGCATTGCCCGAAAGCATGTCGCGCACGGCGTCTTCGGCTTGTTCCAGCGTCTCGGCAACGATGACGCCTTTACCTGCCGCCAGGCCGTCGGCCTTGATCACAATGGGTGCGCCTTTTTCACGCAGGTAAGCCAGGGCTGGCTCCACTTCGATAAAGTTTTGGTAATCGGCGGTGGGGATTTTGTGGCGCGCGAGGAAATCTTTAGTGAAGGCTTTGGAGCCTTCCAGTTGCGCCGCGCCTTTGCTCGGGCCAAAGCAGAGCAGGCCGCGAGCCTGGAAGAAATCTACCACGCCAGCTACCAGGGGAACTTCCGGGCCAACAATGGTCAGGCCGACTTGGTTCTGTTCGGCAAAGCTGGCCAGGGCTTCAAAATTCAACACGTCTATAGCGACGTTTTGCAGTTTTGGCTCAAGTGCAGTGCCGGCGTTGCCCGGCGCTACAAATACGGTTTCCACCTGCGCGCTCTGCGCGGCTTTCCAAGCCAGGGCGTGTTCGCGACCGCCACTGCCAATAATTAATATGTTCATATCAATGGCTCATCTCGGTAATGTTTGACCCCACCCTAGCCCTCCCCTTGTCA
>CBIMZH010000448.1:0-3145 GCA_966248255.1 uncultured Cellvibrio sp. | reverse complement strand
CCGTCAAAGGCTTGGGGCTGTACTGCAAAGCAACCTCAAGCACTTCATCTATCCATTTCACCGGCTTGATAGTTAAATCCTCTTTGATATTGGCGGGTATCTCTTTTAAATCTCGCTCATTGTCAGCAGGAATAATGACCGTTTTAATTCCCCCTCGGTGAGCAGCCAAAAGCTTTTCTTTCAACCCACCAATTCTCAAAACCTCACCGCGCAGAGTAATCTCCCCAGTCATAGCCACATCAGCCTTAACCGGTATCCCTGTTTGCACAGACACCAAAGCGGTACACATGGCGATACCCGCACTAGGGCCATCTTTTGGCGTAGCCCCCTCAGGGACGTGGATATGGATATCAACCTTTTCATGATAATCAGGCGCTATCCCCAAGGCCTGCCCCCTGGATCTCACCACAGTAAGCGCCGCCTGGATCGACTCCTGCATAACATCGCCAAGAGAGCCGGTTTTAATGATCCGCCCCTTACCCGTGACCGAAGAGGCTTCTATGGTTAAAAGTTCACCGCCAACCTGTGTCCAGGCCAAGCCAGTTACCTGGCCAATTTGATCCTTGCTTTCAGCTTTGCCGAAATCAAATTTGTGTACGCCAAGCAAGTCTTCCAGCGAGGAGACTTTTACTTCGTAAGCCGCCTTCTGCTTATCTTTCACGTGCATAGTGACAACTTTACGGCAAATTTTAGCAATTTCCCGCTCTAAACCACGCACACCAGCCTCACGGGTATAATACCTGACGACATCGCGAATCACGTCAGGCAAAAGCTTTAATTCACTTGCCTTGAGGCCATTCGCCTTCATTTGTTTTGGCAGCAAATACTTTATTGCAATGTTGAGTTTTTCATCCTCTGTATATCCAGGGATGCGGATAACCTCCATACGATCAAGCAGTGGCCCCGGTATATTCATGGAATTTGAGGTGCACACAAACATCACGTCTGAAAGGTCGTAATCAACTTCGAGGTAGTGATCATTAAAGTGGCTGTTTTGCTCTGGATCCAAAACCTCCAACAATGCCGATGCAGGGTCCCCGCGATTATCCATTCCCATCTTGTCTATTTCATCCAAGAGGAACAGCGGGTTTTTAACCCCAATTTTGGCCATTTTTTGAATTAACTTACCTGGCAAAGAACCAATGTAAGTGCGTCTATGTCCACGAATTTCTGCTTCATCACGTACGCCACCCAGCGCCATACGGACGAACTCCCGGTTGGTAGCCCTGGCGATAGATTCACCCAAAGACGTCTTACCAACACCTGGCGGACCAACCAAGCAAAGTATTGGCCCCTTAACTTTTTTCACTCGCTGCTGAACAGCCAGGTACTCAAGAATCCGCTCTTTCACCTCTTCAAGCCCAAAGTGATCCCGATTCAAAACCTCTTCTGCCTTGGCCAGGTCATTTCTCACCTTGCTGCGCTTGCTCCAGGGCACCCGCACCATCCAATCAATGTAGGCACGAAGCACCGAGGCTTCTGCAGACATGGGCGACATCATCTTTAACTTGTTCAGCTCAGCGCGAGCTTTATCCTCCGCATCAGCAGGCATTTTGGCACTGGCGATTTTTTTCTCCAGCTCATCAAACTCACTGACATCTTCGCCTAACTCGCCTAATTCCTTCTGAATAGCCTTTATCTGCTCGTTGAGATAATACTCGCGCTGGCTCTTTTCCATCTGCTTTTTAACGCGGCCGCGGATTTTTTTCTCCACATGGAATAAATCAACCTCAGCTTCCAGCAAGCCCAGCAAATGATCAATTCGTTCACGAACATTCATCATCTCAAGAATCGATTGCTTTTTAGGCAGATCAAGCGTCAGGTGCGCCGCAATGGTATCCGCAAGCCGGCCGGGCTCATCGATACCGCTTAGTGAGGTAATCACCTCTACAGGTACTTTTTTGCTTAAGTTTACGTATTGTTCGAACTGGCTAATTGCCGAGGCCACCAAGGCGCGCGCTTCTGTGCCACCAATTACTTCGGAAGGAATTACGCGAGCGTCTGCGCGAAAATACACATCAACATCTTCAAACTTTTCAATTTGAGCTCGCTCCTTTCCCTCAATCAAAACCTTGACTGTGCCATCGGGCAATTTGAGCAATTGAAGAATGCTTGCGATTGTACCTATGGCGTACAAATCATCCTCTTTGGGATCATCTTGTTGAGGATTTTTTTGCGCCACCAAAAGAACTTGCTTGTCGTTCTCCATCGCCCGCTCAAGCGCTTCAATTGACTTGCCCCGCCCAACAAACAATGGGGTAACCATATGCGGATAGACAACCACATCGCGCAAAGGTAGCAACGGGATTTCGCTAACGATAGATTCCTCTAAGGTATCAGCAGACATCATTTCCTCTCTACTTGGAATATGGCTTAAGTCAGCCCAAAACTTAAATTAAGATTGGGGGCTAGATGCCAGAATTACAAGTTCTCAAACCATAAAAACAAAAAAGAGCGCCCTGGGCGCTCTTTTTTTAATCAGGCCTAAACCTAGTCTTCGGAAGAAGCGGTTTTAGCAGGTAGTTCAGCCTGCTCATAAACGAGGATCGGCTCAGACTCACCTTTAATAACAGCCTCATCCACTACAACCTTGGCGACATTTTCTTCTGAAGGAATACGATACATGGTATCCAAAAGAACATTTTCCATTATCGACCTGAGGCCACGCGCACCTGTCTTGCGCTCAAGCGCTCGCTCCGCAACTGCGTCCAAAGCATCAGGGCGGAAATCTATCTGCACACCCTCCATTTCGAAAAGCTTGCCGTATTGCTTGGTAAGCGCATTTCTCGGTTCGGTCAGAATTTGCACCAAGGCCGCCTTGTCAAGCTCATCCAGCGTTGCAATTACAGGCAAGCGACCAACAAATTCTGGAATCAAACCATATCTAACCAGATCCTCTGGCTCTAAATCATGGAGAGTTTCACCAAAATTGCGCTTATCGTCCTTACTCTTTACTTCTGCACCAAAACCTATGCCGCCTTTCTCTGATCTGTCCCGAATAACCTTATCGAGACCAGCAAAGGCGCCACCACAAATGAAAAGAATATTAGAGGTATCGACCTGCAAGAACTCCTGCTGAGGATGTTTGCGTCCACCCTGCGGAGGGACAGAGGCAATGGTGCCCTCTATCAACTTCAGTAGCGCC
>CBIMZH010000447.1:0-3159 GCA_966248255.1 uncultured Cellvibrio sp. | reverse complement strand
CATAACCGTTTGCGCCTTGTTCCGCGGCGATTGTCGGGTTATCGAGGTATTTAATAATTGCATTGGCCAGCTCGGCGCTGTCAGCGGCCCGCTCCAGTAGGGCTCCCGTTTTTCCAGGAATAACGAAATCCGGAAAACTCCAGTTGTTTGCGGCTATTACCGGCATGCCATAGAGCATGGCCTCCAGGCCAGCATTACCAAATGGTTCATATAATGATGGCAGCACAAAAATATTGCCTTTGGCCAAAATCGCCTCAAGTTTTGCTTTATCGCCAGGTATTTCTCGCGATAAAAAGCCGTGAAATAAAATCCCGGCCGGAGCTCCTGGTCTGAGCAAAATATCTGGGATGACCTTGGGGCCTACTATATGGAGCTGCGCGTCTTTATGGACGGGATTTGCAACAACCTCGCGAAAAGCTTCGACCAGCGACTCGCCGCCCTTCCTTAAAAAATCTATGCCAACAAAGACAATATTTTTTGCATTTAAGTCTTTTTCCTGCGGCTCTGGAATATCGATATTTACACCAAAACCGACATTTATCACTTTTTCTTCGGGCACATCAAAATTTTCGATAAATGATGTCTTCCAATACTCGGACATAACCAGAATTTTTTGCATTGAACGGTAGGTGTTTTTTTCATATTCAAACGCCTTTTTGGCGTATTTGCGCAGATCCTGGGCGAAATAGGGGCTTTGCATCAGTCCGGCGACATTACCATCGTGATAGGAGAACGACTCAAGCCCAGTAGCTTCCGCGGCATTATAGTGGCCACCTATTTGCAATATCAGGTCGGACTTATCAAAGCTGTGGCGTTTAGCAGTGTCCTTTATGGCGCTGGTTAGCATTTGGTAATACATAGGGTCAAGATTGAATTTTTGCCGCCAGCGGCGTCGCTGCGGGGAAAAGTTTTTCAGCATTACCGGCGCTCTTTTATACAGCGGAACCTCTACGCCTACTGCGGACCTTAATAAATGGTTTTGCTTTAAATTACTAAACAGATTGAAGCCAGATCGAGACCAGCACTTTGGGTCCCAGGGATCGCTGCCAATCATGCCGCTGCCAACAATGCCAATAATTTTTTTCATGCTCTTTCCGTTTGTCCTTCGCTATAACGCCGCGTTTTTTGGTTGAGGCTACGAATGCGCGTGCCAATAAGCTAAATTAGGTCTCGCTGGGATGCAGCAGGGTTTTATCCAGTAATTTAAAAATACCCTGCCAGGAATATCTTTCGGTTACAAATTCCTTTGCCGCCGCACCCAGACGATCACGCTCTTGTGGGTTGTTGGCCAGTTGCAAGATGGCGCCAGTCAATTCTTCATCGGAGACAGATTCAATGACATGATGCTCGTTTAGTGCGCCTATGCCGGAGTTTGCTAAGGGTGTTGTGATTATGGGTTTGGCTGCGCACATAGCCTCCAGTAGTTTGTTCTGCTGGCCGCTGCCAATTTCCATGGGGAATACAAACACATCTACGCCATTGACGTAAGGCCAAATATTGTCAACTGTACCAGTGACTAAAATCTGCTGATGCTGTGCGAGGGCGGTGATTTCAGGGGATGGTAGGCGCCCAATAAGTGCCAGCGTCCAATCGAGCTTGTTTTTTTCAACTAGCGCACGGAATATCTTTGCCAGCCTGAGCGCGGCCTGGATATTGGGGGGGTAACTCATGTTGCCAATAAATCCAAGGCAAAAGCTGCCGTAATTGTGGCGTTGAGTTACATAGTCATCGGAAAAATAACCATTGGGAATTACCGGCAATTTCTCGTTGTCAAATAGGCTGCCGGTAGCTACAGAGCGATCCAATGGGGATATATAGCAGGCAGTATTCGCCAGCCTTATTTGATTTTGCTCCCAGCGTCTAATCGTTAAAATATCAATATAATCCAATAAGCTCCGCTTGGGGCTACGCGCAAAATACGAGTAAAGGCTATCGATTAAATCGAGCGAATACTTTTTATGTTTTACCTGAGTCCTGACTAGGTCGGCATTGGCAATAGAGACATTTAACGCTATATCATAGGTCTCGCCACCAGTTTCATTCTTGATAAAGCGGATAATCTCTTGCTCATCGTAGCGAACTAATATGTAGGGTTTGCCGAAAAAAGTGAGGCTTTTTACTCTAGCCAAAATTTTTTTTAAAAAACTTGGTTTAGTTGGCTTGCGTCTGTGAATGGAAATTTTTTGACAAAATTTTTGCAGCTCTGCGACATGCTCGGCATTAATGTCTTCATTGGAGATTAGCGCTAGATGAATAGCGAAAGTGCGGCTGGCGTGTTCGAGAATCGGGTAATAACGAATGGACAGGCCATGTTTTCTTGGCGGATAGGGGATGTCGGACATGCAGATAAAAAGCTTCTTCTTAGGGGCGATTTCTTGCATGCTTATATTCCTGATGTATCCCAAATCAAGCAGCACAGACCAAGCGTGCGCATATAAAGTTATCCCTACTGGTATCCAGTTGTTGGTTTGCGATGATTCATTATAGGGGCCGAGCACTAGCCCCAACAAATGGTCATTATGTTGCCTCAGCTCGGCAACATAATATAAAAGCTACGGGCATCATTTGATAAACAAGTTAATGCGACGAAATCCAAAAAAAACCGCTGATGTTTAGCTTTCCGCTTAAGCGATTTAAAGGTCTGGTGTCGTCTATAGTGCGTGGCTTAAATCAAGTAGCGCCCTGAAACAGAGTATTACCGCGTCGCCAATAGTAACATGTGGTCATTCGCAGGGGCTAGTTAACAAGCAAGTTGGCAGCTCTAGGTCTGGCCCGGGTTAACTCGGTTATCCAAGTCGATGATAATCTGGCGGCGCGCGACTACAGCGGGCATAGCGTTATTAACTTTAATAGCTGCTGCGCCTGCAGGTTGAGCTGCCTAGTGCATTGTGAAAATGGGAAAACCTAGCGGGATGACCAGCCACTGCCAGAGTGACTGTTACCTGACGACCGGCCGCGCAGGCTGGCAATTGTCTCGCGGGGCCGCTAGTTTGAGCAAAGTAGCGACTGGCGTAAATAAAAGGGGCAAACCAGGTTGGTGCCCACAAACTCCCGATCCCGTTAGTCATCCTTGCCGGTATTTATTTCATAAAAGCCACCCATAGGCCAATGGGCATTTAAGGCGTAGTTCATCCCCAACTGGATTTTGGCCTCGTAAAA
>CBIMZH010000446.1:0-3176 GCA_966248255.1 uncultured Cellvibrio sp. | reverse complement strand
CATCCAGCGTCAGCAGCTTTTTACGCAGGGGTTCGATCTTGCGAATACCACAGCACTCTTTATGATCGTCTTCATAAAAGCTGAACAAGCCTTTTTCGCCCACCAGTTTGCGCACTGCTTCTCCATCAGGAGAGACTACATCAATCTTAATGCCATAGTGCTTGCGCACCTTTTCAATAAAGCGATAGGTTTCCGGGTGCAGGCGGCCGGTGTCTAAACAGAACACGGGCACATCCGGGCGATAGTTACGCGCCATTTCGATCAAAACTACGTCTTCTGCACCGCTAAAAGAGATGGCGATATTGTCAAATTCGCTAAGCGCATGCTTAAGGATTTTTTGTGGGCTTTCCTGTTGCAGTTTGGCTTCCAGATCCAGGATCGAAATAGGCTGATCACTCATGGAGTTATGTCTCATTAGCTGTCTAAGTGGAAATACAGGCTTGAGCTTGCAGTTGGCGCATGGCTCAAGCTGGCTTAGGGGTTGGCGCGGAAGGATAGCAGAGCAGCCCCTGAAGGACTAATGACATTTGCGCGAAGAACCAAGCCGCCTGGTTATAAGCACCCGGTTTGATTTACGTGTCCAAAACGGGTAGATTGCCGCCATTTTACGCTGTTCGGCCAAGGTATTCCTGCCTAAGTCTTGTGGTCGCACTGAATATAAATTAACCATTTTTTGGAGGTTGTTGTGGAAATTGCATGCCTTGATTTGGAAGGGGTATTGGTTCCGGAAATCTGGATTGAATTTGCCAAGGTAACGGGAATCGAAGCGCTGAAAGCGACTACTCGCGATATCCCCGACTACGACGTGCTGATGAAGCAGCGCCTGCGTATTCTTGAAGAGAACAATCTGGGCCTTAAAGAGATTCAGGATGTAATTGCCACACTCAAGCCGCTGGACGGCGCTGTAGAGTTTGTCGACTGGCTGCGCGAGCGTTTCCAGGTGATTATCCTGTCAGATACTTTTTATGAGTTCTCACAGCCGCTGATGCGTCAACTTGGCTTCCCGACACTCCTGTGCCATCGCTTGAATATTGATGAGCGCGGCATGGTGGCGGGTTACACCCTGCGCCAGAAAGACCCCAAGCGTCAATCGGTATTGGCTTTGAAAACCCTTTACTACCGTGTAATCGCTGCCGGCGACTCCTACAACGACACCACTATGTTGGGCGAAGCGGATCAGGGCATTCTGTTCCATGCGCCACAAAATGTAATTGAGCAGTTCCCGCAATTCCCTGCAGTACACACTTATGAAGACCTAAAGAAGGAATTCATCAAGGCCAGTAACCGCGAACTGAGCCTCTAAGCAAGTTAAAACGGCAGACCAAAAGTCTGCCGTTTTTGTTTGTGCCTCCTTGGCAATTCTGAATGGCAATAAGACAATAGTGAATCTGGCAGCTGGCACATGCTGCCTGGCGCCAACACTCGAGCGCCTGAACGCTTAAAAAATCTGAAAAACGAAGAGAGGTAGGACATGGATGCAAGCTGGTTAATTTTGGTACTCAGCGGCTTGGTCATTGCCTCCTATGCGCTCGACCTGCTCGGACGCTTACTCCATGTTCCCAGTGTCGTTTTGCTCCTGGCTGTCGGTATCGGCCTGCGTCTGTTTTTGGACAAGGCGGGTATAGTTATCGAGTTTGTCGATGTGATACTGCCAACGCTGGGGACACTCGGTTTAATTTTAATTGTGCTTGAAGGGGCGCTGGATTTAACCCTCGCCCGGGAAAAGTTTGCCATCATCAGCAAGGCGCTGGTCTCGTCTGTACTGGGTCTGTTTATCACCGCGGCGCTAATCGCCAGCTGCTTCGTTTACCTTCTGCAACTGGATTGGCTCAAGGCCTGGATTTACGCCACACCTCTGGCGGTTATCAGCAGTGCTGTAGCTATACCTGCGGCCGCTTCTCTCGCGGCCAAACAAAAAGAATTTGTCGTCTACGAAAGTTCGCTGTCAGATATTCTTGGGGTAATGCTGTTTTATGCATTACTGGAAAATAAAGGCGGGCTGGGTTCAACCACCTTGTCTGCCGCCGCTCAGATAGGCGTTTCGGTGGTGGTGGGGTTATTTTTTGCGATTGCGCTTTACTGGCTAATCAGCCGAGCCACCCATCACGTAAGGTTTTTGCCGATGATTTTCGGCTTATCCTTTTTATATGCTGCCGGTAAGCTTTTGCATCTGGCGCCGCTGGTGATGATTCTGGTGGTGGGGCTGTTCCTGAATAATCATGGGTTGTTAAAGCGCGTGCCTCTGTGGCACAAAATATACGACCATTGGTTCGATGAGGAGTTGGCCAGCTTCAAGCATTTAACGGCAGAATTTACTTTTGTGGTTCGCGCTTTCTTTTTTATCCTGCTGGGTTATTCGACGCCGCTGGAACAATTTGCTGACCTCTTCGCCTGGGGAATAGCGCTTATGGTGTTGGCCTGTATTTTTATACCTCGCTTGCTGGTAACTAAAACCCTCTTTGGCAGTTTTACCTCGGTGGAGTTTTGGTTCGCGCCGCGCGGGCTCATTACCGTGCTGTTATTTTTATCGCTGCCCAGCACCCTGCATATAGAAAACATATCCTCAGCGGCACTTATGCTAGTGGTGCTGTTAAGCACACTGATTATGGCGGGGGGAAATCTCTATAGTCGCCGTCAAACCGAGCGGGAAAAGGCCGCTGAGAAAGCACCAGCAGATCTTACTCCGGAGCCGGCTGAAGCCAAAGCCGTGACAATGGATTCAGATGAAGATAATAAATAGCCGGTGTCGCTGGGCGCACCGGCTAATAAGGTTAGGCAAAAAAACCTAGTAAAGCACACGCCTGAACATACCAATCGCCATTTGATAGCCGAGCAGTTGCAGCTCTGCATCATATCTGTCGCCTTCATCGCGCATAAATGCGTGTACGCCGTTAAATTCATGCCAGGTGAAATTAATGGCTTTTTCCACCAGGTTTTTATACACAATCGCGCGGCCTTCGGCGGGGATGTGCGGGTCCTGTTTGCCCCAAATCATTTGCAGTTCGCCGCGAATATCGCTGGTGCGTGTAAGGCTGTCGTTGCCTGGCTGTGATGGTGTCATTCCGTTGTGAATGTCGGTTCCGTAAAAACAACTGGTGGCCGCAACAGCCGGATGCATGGCAGCGCGGTAGGCTAGGCCACCGCCGAGGCAGAAACCCATGGCGCCAAGTTTGCCC
>CBIMZH010000445.1:0-3176 GCA_966248255.1 uncultured Cellvibrio sp. | reverse complement strand
ATGGAATCCTCCCCGGTATTGGTCTGTTCGTCTGTGTGTAAATCCTATCGCCAGGGCAACCTGGCGGTGCCTGTACTGCAGCAGGTAAACCTCAAAGTATTTCCCGGGGAGCGAGTGGCTATAGTCGGCGCTTCAGGGTCGGGTAAATCCACCCTGTTAAATATTCTTGGCGGCCTGGATTTGCCCGATACCGGCAGCGTTGAAGTGGCGGGGCAGGTGTTATCCAATTTAAATGCCGATGAGCGCGGTCGTTTGCGCAATCGCTCCCTGGGCTTTGTCTATCAATTTCACCATTTATTGCCTGAATTCACCGCGCTGGAAAATGTGACCATGCCGCTGTTAATTGGTCGCGAGCCCATTGCCAAAGCGCGTCAACAAGCCAGTGAGCTGTTGCAGCGAGTTGGCCTGGGGCATCGCCTGGAGCACAAGCCGTCAGAGTTGTCCGGTGGCGAGCGCCAGCGGGTAGCTATTGCCCGCGCGCTGGTGACCAAACCAGCCTGTGTGTTGATGGATGAGCCAACTGGCAACCTGGATCGCCAGGCCGCCGACTCAATTCAAGCGCTGATGCTGGAGCTTAATCGCGCCATTGGCACCAGCTTTATAGTGGTAACCCACGACCCGCAATTAGCCGCGCGTATGGACAGAACCCTGAGTCTGGAAGACGGCTGCCTGCACGGGCAAGTGTCGGCTTAAGGCAGAGGAGAAGAGGGTGTTCAAGAGCTATATCTTCCTGCTGGGAACTCGCTATGGCATGTCCCGCCGCCACAGCCAATTGGTTTCGTTTATCTCGCGCCTGTCGACCGCCGGCCTGGTGATAGGCGTGGCTCTGTTAATTTTGGTGATGTCGATCATGAATGGTTTTGATCGCGACCTGCGTGAAAACATTCTCGGCATCATGCCCCAGGCCAGCCTTTACCATCGTGAAGGCATAGCCGATCCGGATGCGCTGATTGCCCAGATCAAACAGGACAAGCGCATAGTTGGCGCCTCGCCCTTTGTGCAAATTCACGGCCTGCTCAGCCAGGGTAAAAAAGTGGCGCCAGTGGCACTTTTTGGTGTCGACCCGGCGCAGGAGCACACAACCTCCAAGCTTGAAAGCTACTTGCCAGCAGGCACCTTTGCTCGTCTGGCGGCGGCCGAGCGGGGGGTGATTATTGGTCGCGGCCTAGCCGATAAACTGGGCGCCGGGGTGGGCAGTATGATCAGCCTGATAGTGCCCAGCGCCAATAGCGAATCCCAACAGGCGCCGCGCATTAAAGCGCTGGAGGTGGTGGCGATTATCGATAGCCATACCGAAATCGATAACTCCCTGGCGCTGATGCTATTGGATCAGGCCTCGGCGCTGTCCAATACCCCTGGTCGCGTTACTGGAATTCGCCTTAAGGTGGCGGATTTATTTGCCGCGCCGGAAATTATTTATCAGCTGGTGGGCAATCTCGCCCCCGGCTACTACGGCGCCAGCTGGATGCGCACCCACGGCAATATCTACCAGGCGATTCAAATGTCGAAAAATATGGTGGGTATGCTGCTGTTTTTGATTATCGCCATAGCCGCGTTCAACCTGGTATCTACGCTGATTATGGTGGTGGTGGATAAGCAGGGCGATATAGCGATTTTGCGCACTATGGGCGCTTCAACCGCCGAGATTATGGGCGTATTTATGATTCAGGGCGGCTTGATTGGCTTGATCGGTGCTGGCTTGGGTTTGTTGCTGGGGGCGGGTTTGTCCCTGGTGGTGACGCCTGCGGTGCAGATACTTGAAAAGCTGTTGGGGATTCAGTTTTTACATTCGGATGTCTATCCGATTTCCTACTTGCCGTCAGATTTGCATTGGGGCGATGCGCTCTATGTGGTGGTAACGGCACTGGTAATCAGCTTTTTCGCCACCCTTTATCCTGCCTGGCGCGCCAGTCGGGTTCAGCCAGCCGACGCGCTGCGTTACGAGTAATTGCAATCAGGCGTCAGTTTTGCGCTGGCGCTCTTTGCGTTTTTCCCAATTGCGACTGACGTTCCAGCGCCAGTAAAGCTGCATAAGCACATAGCCTAAAGCGCCTAATACCAAACCCATAAGTACCGAGCCGAGCATAAACGGCGGCAGCAAATGGCCCAGCTCGCGGCTCATCCAGGCCCAGGAAAGCTCAAACTGGAATTTACCGGGTTGCACCTGCAGAACCAGGCAGCCGAGGGCATAGGCAAAATAAAAGAAGAAGGGGATCGTCAGCGGATTGGTGATCCACACCAGGGCGACGGAAATGGGCAGGTTGCAGCGAAAATAAAGTGCCGCCACAGCAGCGATCGCCATCTGCCCGGGGATGGGCAGAGCAAAAGCCACAAAAATTCCTACAAAGAATGCCACAGAGACCGAGTGTCGGTTTAAGTGGAACAGGTTGGGGTCGTGAAGCAGGTCGCCCAAAAAGTGCAGAGCAGGATTACTTTTGATCGCTGCAGGAGTAGGAAAAAACCGTTTTAAAAACTTGCGCGCCATGCTGGTATCAAACGACTGCGGGAAAATTGGCGGGCATTATGCACTTAATCCCCGGTAAACACTATGTGGCCGAGGTTTACGGATCAGGTATTTCAGGTTAATTTGCGTTAAATTTCGGTGCAGCCAGGGCAGGTGGGCATCAAACTTTTCCAAGGACAAGGCTTATGTTTCCCTCACTCAGTGCGCTTTTGTGCTTTTCACTCGGCTTGGCTGCTGTGGCCTATCTGTCGCGCCTGCCTACCTTCTCCAGCTTGGTTTTATTCTGCGCAGCAAGCTTTGTTCTGCTCCTGCTGCACGGGTTTCGCGCCAGCGTGGCGCGAGCAGCCGTAACACGTCCTTTTTTACATCCATTCTTGTCGGTATTTAATTCAAGGTTGTCCGGCTCTGTTATCGGCCTGGCTGCCAGCTTGATGCTGGGCGCCAGCTGGGCCATAGCCTGGGGCCATTTAACAATTAATGACCAGCTGGCCTATCCCCTGGAGCAGCAAAGCATTTGGCTGGAAGGCGAGGTGCGCGGCCTGCCTCAGGAGGCCAGTGACAAAACGCGCTTTGAGCTGGTGCCAAGCCAGGCGTGGCTTGAGGGAGATGCGGGGCGAGTAAAGTTACAGCTGCCCAATAGATTGCTGCTCAGCTGGTATTGGCATAAGGCGCAGCGCCAGCAAATTAAGCCAGGCGAGCACTGGCGCCTTAA
>CBIMZH010000444.1:0-3178 GCA_966248255.1 uncultured Cellvibrio sp. | reverse complement strand
GTTACTGGAGTAATTTGAATGGCTCGTATAGCTGGTGTAAACATACCAGATAACAAACACGCCGTTATCTCGTTGACTTATGTCTATGGTATTGGTCGTACCACCGCTAAGCAGATCTGTGCTGCTACCGGTATCGCCGAAACCACTAAAATTGGCACTCTGTCTGAAGAGCAGATGGATGCGATTCGCGCCGAAGTAGGTAAGCACACCGTTGAAGGTGACCTGCGTCGTGAAATCAACATGAACATCAAGCGCTTGATGGACCTGGGTTGCTACCGCGGCCTGCGTCACCGTCGCGGCTTGCCTCTGCGTGGCCAGCGTACCAAAACTAACGCTCGCACTCGTAAAGGCCCACGTAAGCCCATCAAGAAGTAATTCTTGAGCGCCTAATTCATCCATTTACGGTAACCAATTTTAGTAGGAAGTGTTGCTATGGCTAAGCCAGGTAATAAAACCACAACCAAGAAAAAGGTTAAAAAGACCGTTGTTGATGGCGTTGCCCACATCCACGCGTCTTTTAACAATACTATCGTGACTATCACTGACCGTCAGGGCAATGCTCTGGCATGGGCTACCTCCGGTGGTTCAGGTTTCCGTGGCTCACGTAAGAGTACTCCTTTTGCTGCTCAGGTCGCTGCAGAGCGCGCTGGTGAAGCTGCGAAAGAATACGGTCTGAAAAACCTTGACGTAGAAGTTAAAGGTCCAGGCCCCGGTCGCGAATCCGCTGTTCGTGCGTTGAACAATGTTGGCTACAAAATTACCAACATCACTGACGTTACGCCGATTCCACACAACGGCTGCCGTCCGCCGAAGAAACGTCGCGTGTAAGGGGAGAGTAGATAATGGCTCGTTATATTGGTCCTAGTTGTAAACTGTCCCGTCGCGAAGGCACTGACCTCTTTCTGAAAAGCGGTGCGCGCGCCCTGGACTCAAAATGTAAAGTAGAAACTGCACCTGGCCAACACGGTCAGCGTCGTGGTCGCCTGTCCGACTATGGTGTGCAGTTGCGTGAGAAGCAAAAAGTTCGTCGTATTTACGGCGTGCTGGAAAAGCAATTCCGCGCTTATTACAAAGAAGCAGCTCGTCGTAAAGGCGCCAGCGGTGAAAACCTGCTGAAGTTGCTCGAATCCCGTTTGGATAACGTGGTATACCGCATGGGCTTCGGTTCTACTCGTGCCGAATCTCGTCAGTTGGTATCTCACAAAGCTATCAGCGTAAACGGCAAAACTGTAAACGTTGCTTCCTACCAAGTAGCTGTAGGCGACGTAGTAGCTGTGCGTGAAAAAGCCAAAAATCAACTGCGTGTACAAAACGCAATGAACCTGGCTGGTCAGCGCGCTGCTGTAGAGTGGGTAGACGTGAGCACCGAGAAAAAAGAAGGTGTATTCAAGCGCGTTCCCGATCGCAGCGATTTGCCAGCTGATATTAACGAGAACCTCATCATCGAGCTTTACTCCAAGTAATAGCTGAGAGACTCGTCGATACCCTAAACAGGACCGCTAATAGGTGTGGCTATGCAGACAGCAGTAAACGAATTTTTGACTCCGCGTCATATCGATGTTTCAGAGATCAACCCAACTCACGCTCGCGTGGTGTTGGAGCCTCTGGAGCGTGGCTTTGGACATACTCTGGGTAATGCATTGCGTCGCATTCTGCTTTCTTCAATGGCCGGTTGTGCCATTGTTGAAGCGGAAATCGAAGGCGTTTTGCACGAGTACAGCGCGATTGAAGGTGTGCGTGAGGACGTAATTGAGATCCTCCTCAACCTGAAAGGCGTAGCTGTGATTATGCACGGTAAAGATTCTGCTGTGCTGACTCTTAGCAAGAAAGGCCCAGGTGTTGTGACTGCCGGCGATATTCAGGTTGATCACGATGTGGAGATTAAGAATCCGGATCATGTGATTGCCAATATCACTGGCAATACTGAACTCAAAATGCGTCTGACCATCGCTCGTGGTCGCGGTTATCAGCCAGCTGACAGCCGCCGCCGCGACGACGACGAAAGTCGCGCTATTGGTCGTTTGCAACTCGATGCGTCTTTCAGCCCAGTTCGCCGTCTGGCTTACAGTGTTGAGAGTGCTCGTGTTGAGCAGCGTACTGACCTGGATAAACTGGTTCTGGATCTGGAGACCAACGGTACCATCGACCCAGAAGAAGCTATCCGTCGCGCTGCTACTATTTTGCAACAGCAATTGGCTGTGTTTGTGGACCTGGAAGGTGAAAAACAATCTGCTCCGGAGCAAAAAGAAGAGGCTATTGACCCGATTCTGCTGCGCCCAGTAGACGATTTGGAACTGACCGTTCGCTCTGCCAACTGCTTGAAAGCAGAAAACATTTACTACATTGGCGATCTGATTCAGCGCACTGAAGTTGAGCTGTTGAAGACCCCCAACCTGGGTAAAAAATCTCTTACCGAGATCAAAGACGTTCTCGCTTCACGCGGTCTGTCACTCGGTATGCGTTTGGAAAACTGGCCACCAGCCAGCTTGAAAAACGACTAAAAATCAGTTCGCCCGTTAACTCACTTCGGTGCGGGCGGTTAACGAGGCCGCTTTTAGCGGCCCAGTTTTTTTATTGAAGGTAATTAGTCATGCGTCATCGTCTTTCAGGTCGTCAACTCGGCCGTAACTCATCTCACCGCAAAGCCATGTTCCGCAACATGTCTGCTTCTCTGGTTGAGCATGAGCTGATCAAAACCACTCTGCCAAAAGCCAAAGAACTGCGTCGCGTAATCGAGCCGCTGATCACCCTGGCCAAGGTTGACTCAGTTGCCAACCGTCGTCTGGCTAATGCTCGTCTGCAAAGCAAAGAAGCTGTAGGCAAGCTGTTCAGCGACCTGGGTAAGCGCTACGCCACTCGTCCAGGTGGTTACGTGCGTATCCTCAAGTGCGGTTTCCGCGCTGGCGACAAGGCCCCTATGGCCTATGTTGAGCTGGTTGATCGTCCAGCAGCTACTCCAGTTGAGTCTGCTGTAGAAGCTGAATAAGCTTTTAGCGATTAAATAAAAAAACCGGGCAATGCCCGGTTTTTTTACGTCTGTGATTTGCAAAAAAACCAAGGCTTAGGCCTTGGTTTTTGCCTTGGTCGCTTTGCTGGATTTACTTTTGCTCTTAAGCATAGGCTTGAGGAAGCGCCCGGTATGGGAGTGAGCCATTTCTGCGACGGCCTCCGGGGTGCC
>CBIMZH010000443.1:0-3188 GCA_966248255.1 uncultured Cellvibrio sp. | reverse complement strand
TGGCACTAAAAGCTTCTGCCAGATTTTGGTGCCTGGTGCATAAAAATTTTAAATTTGCGCCGCCAGAGTGCAACTGGCATTTAAATCTAGCTATTTCCAGCTAATTTTTTATTCGATTTGTCCGCAATTCGCTTTGGCATAGCTTTCGCAAAACCCCTTTTAGCAAATAGCACCCGGGCGCCAGACCCAGGTAAAAGAAACTCTACCGCTAAAACCTAGTGAGCTACAGCTATGTCCCAGGCCAAACCCTTTGCCTTTGATTACGGCAAGTACAAAGGTATTTTGATTTCAGTCGCACTGTTTTTGCTGCTGGACGCCTCAGTACTTATCCTTAACTTTTATATCTCCTTTCAAATCGCCGAGGACGCCCAGAGTATCAACCTCGCTGGCCGCCAGCGGATGCTCTCGCAGCGCATTGCCAAATCCCTGTTTGCGCTGGATTCCGCGCAGGGCGAAGTGGGTGGCTACCGCAAAGCCTATGACGAGCTGAATACCAGTAAGCAATTATTTGATGAAACCCTGCTCGCCTTTATTCAGGGCGGCAGCGTGCGCGGCGCCGATCAGGCCCAGGTAAAACTCGAGCCGGTCAGCGGCAGCGCCAGTATTAATGCGCTGCAAACCGCACAGCAAATCTGGGCACCCTATAAAACTGCAATAGAACAAATACAGCCGCTACCCGGCGATGCTGCCGCTGTGCTTAAAGCCCTGTCACTGGCGCGCCAGCACAACCTCAGTTTGCTTAAGTTAATGAACGACCTTACCGTCAGCCTGGAGCAGCTGGCCTCGTCCAAGGCCACCCGCCTGCGCGCCATTCAAACCGTGGGTATTGGCCTGGCGATCATCAACTTTTTAATCATTATGTTTCACTTTGTTCGCCAGCTGCGTGAGTCCGATGAAGTGATTGAAAAAGCGCGCAAGGAGACCAGCGAAATTCTCGAGACGGTTAACGAGGGCCTGTTCCTGATTGACCGCAACCTGGTAATAGGCGAACAGCACTCGGCCAAGCTCGCCAGTGTGCTGGGCGAGCAGCAGTTTGCCGGCATGTCATTTCAAACCTTGATTGAAAATATCGTCAGCGCCCGCGATGGCGAAACTGCACGCGGCTTTATCGACCTGCTGTTTGACCCCAAAATTAAAGAGAAGCTGATTGGCGACCTCAACCCACTGATTCTGGTGGAAGTTAACCTGGGCCACGCCAGCGGCGGCTTTCTCACCAAACACCTGAGTTTTAATTTTGCCCGCGCCTATCAGGGCAGCAGCATCTCCCATGTGCTGGTCACTGTGGTGGATGTGTCGGAAAAAATTAAACTGGAAAAAGAGCTGGCGGAGAGCCGCAAGCGCAACGAGACGCAACTGGAGCTGCTCACCAGCCTGTTGCACACTCACCCCAGCCTGCTTAAAGAATTTATTCGCAACGCCTATGGCTGCTACAGCCGGGTTAACAATATTTTGCGCACCCCCGCCAAAACCAACAGTGCCGTGCGCGAAAAAGCGGTGACCATCTTCCGCGAGATCCACAACTTTAAAGGCGAGGCCGCCTCACTCAAGCTGGAGTATTTTGAAAACGCCGCCCACGCCATAGAAGACCTGCTCGCCGACTTGCGTCATAAGCCCGACCTTAACGGCAATGATTATCTGGGCCTAACGGTGCAGCTGGAAAACCTTATCAGCTACACCCAGCAAATTGAGCAGCTGGCGGAAAAGCTGGCGCAGTTTGGCAACCTGCTCGGCGAAGGCGACAACTATGCCGCGGCGCCATTTGCCAAGCCAGGCAACAGCAAAAAAATTGTCGGCCAGCGCGCCCGCGATGGCTGGGATAACCTGCAGGACTTTGTTCACAACCTGGCACTGCGCAATGGCAAACAGGTGCTCTTTGTCGCCAGCGGCCTTAATGATCTGGAACTTACGGCGGACTACCAAAAAACCCTAAAAGAAATCTGTATTCAGCTGCTGCGCAATGCCGTTGTCCACGGCATAGAAACACCACTGGAGCGGGAGCTGACGCAAAAGCAGGCCCAGGGCCGCATTGATCTGCGCATAGCGCGCATTTCCGACAGTGAACTGGAACTCTCGGTAATGGACGATGGCCAGGGCCTGGACTACGCCGCCATTCGCGAACAAGCCATAACCTCTGGCCATTGGCCACTCAGTGAAATTGAATCCTGGACCAACAAGCAATTACTGGCACTGATTTTTAACTCCGGCTTTAGCACCAGCAAAGAGGTGAGCAAAGATGCCGGTCGCGGTGTGGGCATGGAGGCGGTAATGAGCCATGTACTCAATCACCGCGGCAAGATCACCGTATCCAGCCGCCGCGGCAGCCACTGCCGTTTTGTGTTGCGCATGCCACTGGTACAAAGCACCGAAGAAATCGCCGCCTAAGCAGTAAAAGGATAAAGCCCATGCTGTCATTAATGATTGTCGACGACTCCAATATTATTCGCCGCAAAATCGAACGCTGTAATGACTCAGATAAATTCAACGTAGTCGCCGCCGCCTGCAATGGCGCCGAAGCGCTGGAACTGTTTAAAGACAAACGCCCACAAGTGGTAACCATGGATTTGACTATGCCGGAAATGGACGGCATAGCCTGCATCCAACAACTGGTCGCCATAGACCCAAGCCTGCGCATACTGGTGATCTCGGCGCTATCCGACAAAGCCACCGGCATAGAGGCGCTTAAAAAAGGCGCGCGCGGCTTTTTATGCAAACCCTTTACCGAAGAGCAGCTGCTCGAAGCGCTCACCGAGTTAGTGGAGGACTAAAATGTCAGAGCAAACCCTACAGGTATTTATTGATGGCGTAGTGCGCTATTTTCAGCACACCAACGACAAGGAAGTAAAAGTCGGCACGCCCTATTTAGTGGAAAACCACAAACCCACCGCCTTTGATGTCACCGGCATAATCGGCATCTCCGGCCCCCAGCGCGGCTGCGTTTACTTTACCGCGCCGCGCATTCTGCTCAAGCATTTGCTGCTCAGCATTGGCGAGGCGGACACCAGCAACGAACATATTTTCGACCTGGTCGGCGAAGTCGCCAACACCATCTCCGGCAATGCGCGCAGCAGCTTTGGCCAGGAGTTTATGATCTCGGTCCCGGTCATGATCGAAGGCGCCCCAGGCACCATCCACCTGCCCCCGCAAATGCGCTCCTATGTCATCCCCATTTACTGGAAGGCCTACCACGC
>CBIMZH010000442.1:0-3190 GCA_966248255.1 uncultured Cellvibrio sp. | reverse complement strand
TGCTAAAAAGCAAAGCACTCAAAGCCGGCGCCAAACAAACACTGCAATTAAAACTTAAATTGACGCACACCAAAGCGGCAAACAAAAGCAACCAACCCTAAGGCCAAATAAAAAGACTAATTTAAAAGGCTAAATAAAACGCCCATAAAAAAATGCCAAAATAATTTTGGCATTTTTTTATGGGCGTTTTATGGGGGTAGGTATTGATGCGCGCAACAGCAGCAGCCGGCCAGCCGCTTAAAACAACTCCACCTTGGAACTCTCCTCGACCACCTCTTCAACTAACTCCGCCGGTGTTTCCAACAGGTGCGCCGCATCATCCAATTGCGCCACCAGGCTGCGGAAGTGATCCTCAATTGCCAGGGTCGCCATTTGTAAACCTTCCAGTGAATTTAAGGCTTTATCAGCTAAGCCCAACAATTCGGATTCCTGCTCTAGGGTTAAATCCATACCCATCGCTATAGTGCGCAAAGCCAGGGAGAGATCCGTCATTATCTCTTTTACCGCCTGGCGGTTATCACCCGAGGCCATTTCCAACAGCGCCATCACCAGGCGAGTGTTGTCCTGCTGGGCTTTGAGCATGGCGTTGACTTTAAGCGTGCGCGCACGCGCTTCAGCAATAGACACTATATGCGCCAGCACATCGCGCAGACGCCCGTAGCGATCGGGCTCATTAACCGGTGCATCGGTAATTAACAATTGCACTTGATCAAAGTTAAACAGCATAAAGCGCTCGAGCGACACTATGCGGCAACCGGAATTTAAGGCGTCTTGAAACACACGATTAAAGGCCGCGGGAGTCTCTGCCGGATAGCGTTTAATATCCTGATCAAAAGCAAACTGGACCACCGCGTGCAGGCCCAGATCTTTAGCGCAGGAAAGTGTCAAACGGGCGAGATGAGCAAAGTCCTGAGTGTTTTGCGCCTTTTCCGCAAACAGCGCTACCACGCCCATTTCCGACGCGGAGGACATGGCGGTAAAGGCAATATTGGAGCAGTTGGCTAATTCTTGTTGTAACTCATTGAGATTATTTTTGTCCTGCACCCGTTTGCTGACAGCGGCAAAAAAATCTACCGATTCCATACTGTCGGCAACATAGCCATCTACCCCAAGGGTGGCAAACTGCTCGCGCAGAGCGGGCGATGTTTTAGCAGTAATCATTACTAATTTGGTTAACTTTTCCGGCAACTCGTGTAACAGGCCATCACTAAACAGCCATTGATCTGCCACTAACACCACACACTGACATTGCTCGGCCAACTGCGCGAGAGTATCGCCATCGGATACAGACCTTATCCATTCAGCGGCATTGGGCTGCAGTTGCCCAGGAGCGGCAAACAACATTTGCCCCTCGGGTACTAGATAGGCTTTATCTCGCCCGGAAACCAACCAGAGTAAATTCATTAGTCGTCCTCGACAGTAACACTCAACCTCTCATTGCTAAAAAGTATTACACATGCTCAGTGAATCACCAGTTACAAAACTCCCTGGCACCTATATTTTCAAAGTTTAAAAAATATTGGGAATAAAAAACTCGACATTTGTAGTGCCGAGTTTTTAAAACACGCGATCAGTCGTTTTTAGTTTGGCAGTGGCATCACCGAAACCGATACTTCCGGGTCAATTGTGTCGTCTTCATTAGCCTTACCTTCATCGGCAGGGAGCACTTATTTACCATCCGGGGTTAAGCTCAGCATGTCGGGCAAAGCCCCTTAGGCAACAATACCGCGCAGCTCATAGTTACGGGTGGCGTTATTAGCACCGCAGGATACAAGCACAAAGCTACTCGCCTGGAGCGCAAGGGAGATAAGTGTACGCAGGGATTTCATGTCGGTTCCTATCAACAAAAAAGCCCAGTTTCGCCCCGATTTAAGGCAGAGCGGATTTGGGCCTTAGATTGATTAAAACTTTCGACGCCAGAGCCTAAAGCGCCTTGGTGACAGCAAAAGGGCAAACTTAAGGCCGTTTTACGGCAAATTTACGGCCAAATAAAACTCAACAGGGATTTAACACAGCACCTATTACCGACGCCCAATTTCGCACCAAAACAAAACCACAAAGCGTGCACGCGCACCAGTATGAAACACTAAAGTTCGCCCCGCCTTTTGCCACCCGGGCCAAACCCCAGACAATACCGTGACGCCAAAAGCATCTTTCCAGGTGCCGTTTTGGCGCAGTTTCTGCATTGGCCGATTACCACTACTCAATAAAACAACCATGGGGCAGCCGTTACTCAGCCAGCACCCAGACCTACAACTCTAGACACAGTGAAGAAGATCTATGAATTTGCAGAGCTACGCCATGAACTTGTCGTCGGCCGAACGCGGCTGGCTAAAATGGGGAGGGAAAACAGGTAAGATCGCCCAGGGTTGGGGTTGCTGGCTAAACCAAAGCCGCTATCCGCTGATGGAAAAAGCCTTTGAAAGTATCGCCCAGACCCGCATCAAAATTATGCAACAGTGGACTAGCCGCCAATGGTCGCAGCTAGAGAGCTGCCGCGGCCAACTGCAATACCTGGACGAAAAGCCCGCGGGTATTCTCGACAAGTTTTACCAGCTGATGCCGGATGCGACCGAACTGTTTATTACCGATGCCCAGGGCAAGGTGGTTGAATCCACCTACAAACAGCGCCTGGGTGCCAGCGACCTCAACCGCAACGCCCTCAGTCGCGGCCTGCAGGACGCCTTTTTGCACGGCCCCTATCTGGATGAAAAAACCCTGCAGATAGGCAAGCGCAGCTCCGCCTTCCACGATCAGGTCACCCTGATGTTCTACCTGCCCATTAACCTCAACAGCATGGGCCAGGGCTGTGTGTGCGCGCGCTTCCCCAACGATGTGCTCAGCGATTTAATTCAGCGCGAAGCCGGCCATATTTTTACCGAGTCGGGCGATAACTATATTTTTATGGTCAAGTCGCAATTCGACCCGGCCATTGCCCAGGGCACTGCCCTATCCCGCTCGCGCTTTGAGGATTCCACCTTCTCCCACGGCGAAAACCTTAAGGGCGGCATTAACACCGGCTTTGGCATGGTGCGCATTCGCCAGCATACAGAATTTGAAATCCGCTTTACCGACCCGGCCACCCAGCAACTGCACCCGGGCATACGCGAAACCATTCGCAAAGGCAGCAACCTGTTTGTCACCTACCCCGGCTATTCCGATTACCGCCATATTCCCGTAGTGGGCAAAG
>CBIMZH010000441.1:0-3198 GCA_966248255.1 uncultured Cellvibrio sp. | reverse complement strand
ATTTGTTGCAGGCTGCCATCTTCGCCCACTTCCACTATGTGGCCTTTGGGCTCTTCCAGGAACTGCACCAGCACCAGTACCGCAGCGGCGCAGGCGGCGATGATCATAAAGAACTGGCTGGTGGACACAAAGCTGTACACGGTGAGGAAAGTCACCCCGCCGACGTTGCCATAGGCACCGGCCATACCGGCGATCTGGCCGGTCATACGGCGTTTGATCAGCGGCACCATGGCGAATACCGCACCTTCACCGCCCTGAACAAAGAAGGAGCAGGCCATCACCGTGAGCACTGCCATGGCGACCGGCCAGCCGCTGGTGATTTGCGACATCATCAAATAACCCAGTGCCAGGCCAGCAATAAAAATGGTCATGGTTTTGCGGCGGCCAAACTTATCGCTGATCCAACCACCACCAGGGCGAGCGACCAGGTTCATAAAGGCAAAGGCAGAGCCGAGCATACCGGCTTGTACCAGGCTCAACTGCTTAAAGGTTTCGAGGAAGAAGGCGGGCAGCATGGACACCACCGCCAGCTCGGAGCCGAAAGTCACAAAGTAGGACCAGTTGAGAATAGCCACTTGTTTGAACTTGTATTGGTCGTGCTGGGGCGCGCCATTTTTCAGCATGTCTTTGTTAACGCGGTAGATCTGGCTGAACTGGAACACAAACAGGCACACCAAAAAGGCGTAGAGCAGGTCGGTCGTGGCATTGCTCAGCAGGCCAATGTTGCTGGGTGAAAGTTTCCAGGCCAGCACCGCAAGAATCACGTACATAGGCACGTTCATCGCCACATACAACCAAAAATCCGCTTTGCTGCTCACTTCCAGGCCGCCGGATTTTTTCGGTTTGAAATAGGTTGAGCCCTTGGGGGTGTTGCGTGCACGCCAGTAGAAGAACAGTGAATAGAGCATGGCAATAACGCCGGTGGCGCCTATGGCATAGCGCCAGCCGCCCAGGCCACCAAAAATAGATACAGCTACAAAGGGCAGCACAAACGCGGCAGCGGCAGAGCCGAAGTTACCCCAGCCACCGTAGATGCCCTCGGCCAGGCCCACCTGACGCGCGGGGAACCACTCGCCCACCAGACGAATACCAATCACAAAACCGGCACCGACAAAGCCGAGCAAAAAGCGGAACAGCGCCAGCTGCTCAAACGTTTGCGCGCTGGCAAAGGCCAGGCAGAGCAAGCCGGAAATAAACAGCAGGGTGGAATAGGTTACCCGTGGGCCAAATTTATCCACCAGTATGCCTATGGCAATACGCGCGGGAATGGTCAGCGCCACGTTGAGGATCAGCAGCGCTTTCCACTGTGCCTCGGTCATGGCAAAGGCTTGAACGATCAGTGGTTTAAGTGGGGCATGGCTAAACCAGACCACAAAGCTGAGAAAAAACGCAAACCAGGTGAGGTGCAGGGTGCGTATAGAGGGATTGTTAAAATCCAACAGGTTTAAACGGTGAGTGCTCATAGCGATGTTTCCGCAGGCAAGGTATTTAATTTTTCGGCTGCCGGGGCTTGTGCACCTATCGAGTGCCACTGCAAAGCCGCCAGGATGAAGTGTTCAAACTTCTAGCCGGGGATTTGCAACGCCTATGCCAATCCATAATTGGTGCTCTAAATCACAGCCAACAAACAAAAAGCTACTTTGTGGTGCGTGTTTGTTTGAATTTTGTGCGCTAAAAAAATACGCAAAAAATCCTGTTTGGTTATTGCTGGTGCAAAATTGCAAATTATTTTGTGCTTTACCATTTTGGGGCGGGATTTTTCCCGGTGTGAAAGCCCGGGCGAATTTTTTGCGAGCTGATGAGGCTTGGCTGCCACTTGAATTAGTGCGAATGAATGAAAAACGCCTGGTTTAAGGCGAAAAGCCGCTATTTTGTTGCCAAAATTGGTGCGTAATTGCTTTTAGTTTTTTGCTTGAAAAATGTGCGTGTGTTGGTGCAATGGGTTATTTGCTTGTGCATTTTGTGCTGCTTTTAGGGGATTGATTAATATGGTGCAAAGCCAAAAAGGCTGAAAATCAGCAAAACCCTATTTTATGGCTTGGATATTGCTGTTTGTGCCTCATAAATAAACTCTAGGGTACAGCCAATGATTGATAAGAGTGCAAAGCTCAGTCTTTTTTCCTTTGCCGGTAAAACCAAGGTTCTTCACCTCACCTGGCTCGCGTTTTTTATTACCTTTGTCGTTTGGTTTAACCACGCCCCCCTGTTGCTGGCGATAAAAGCCAGTTTCGGTTTGAGCGAGCAGCAAATTAAAACCCTGTTGATCCTCAATGTGGCACTCACCATTCCCGCGCGTATTGTTATAGGCATGCTGGTGGATTCTTATGGCCCGCGGCTGATCTATTCGCTAATGCTGCTGGTGACCGGATGCCTCTGCCTGTTCTTTGCCACTGCCAGCAGTTTTGAAACCCTGGCCCTGGCGCGTTTTTTACTTGGCTTTGTCGGCGCCGGTTTTGTGATTGGTATTCGCATGATCAGCGAGTGGTTTCCCGCGCGCCAACTGGGCTTGGCTGAAGGCATCTATAAAGGCCTGGGCAATATTGGCTCGGCAGCGGCGGCTATCAGCCTGCCCACCCTCGCCCTGGTGTTTGGCGGCGATGATGGCTGGCGCTATGCCACTGGCCTCACCGGGCTGATTGCCTTTGCCTACGCCTTTGTTTACTACAGCGAGGTGCGCGATACCCCCGCGGGTTCCACCTATTTCAAACCCAATAAATCCGGAGGCCTGGAAGTCACTAGCAAAAAAGATTTTGCACTTTATCTGCTGCTGAATATTCCCATGTACGGCGCCCTGGGCCTGCTCGCCTGGAAGCTGTTTAGTCTGGAGATGATTTCACCCCTCGCGGTTTACGCCATAGCGGCAGTGCTGTTTGGCCTGTTTGCGCTGCAAAGTCGCAAAATTTATTCGCTAAACCGCGAAATTTTTGTGCGCCCGGTTGAGCCAATGCAGCAGTACAAATTTAAACAGGTGGCGATACTTAGCATTGCCTATGCCGTCACCTTTGGCACTGAGTTGGCGGTGGTGTCCATGCTGCCCATGTTTTTCCAAAGCACTTTTAGTATTCCTGTCGCCCTGGCTGGCGTGTTTGGTGCCTGCTTTGCCGCGGTAGATATAGTTTCCTGCCCCTCCGGCGGTTGGATCAGCGATAAATTTGGCCGCAAAAAACTGATCCTGTTCGGGCTGGTATTCAGCGCGCT
>CBIMZH010000440.1:0-3212 GCA_966248255.1 uncultured Cellvibrio sp. | reverse complement strand
AGAGCAACCAGCGGCTGGCGCCCGGTGAGCCCAGCAACCAAAACCTGCCCCTGTGCCAGCAGCAAGCGCTGCGCCCCCAGTGGCTGCTGGAGCAACCTATCGCCATAGAGCTGCGCCCGCGCGGCCTCTATTGGCAGGGCTATCTGGAACTGCTCGCCGGGCCAGAGCGCATCGAGGGTTTTTGGTGGCAGCAGCCCTGGGCGCGGGACTACTTTATGGCTAGGCGCGAGGACCAGCTGCGCCTGTGGATCTACCAGGATCTGCGGCAAAACCTCTGGTATCTGCAGGGGATATTCGCCTAAAGCGGCGATAACAGGCAGATAACCATGGACTACGCCCAACTCTTTTGTACCAGCAACTTCACCTTTCTGGAAGGCGCCTCCCACCCGCAGGAGCTGGTCTGCCGCGCGGCGGAATTGGGTTATAGCGCCCTGGCCATCACCGATGACTGCAGCTTTGCCGGTATCGTCAAAGCCTGGGTGGAGGCGGAGGCGCTGGGCATCAAGCTGATTATTGGCAGCCGCTTTGAGCTGTCCAACGGCATCAAGCTGCTGGCGCTGGTGCCGGATAAAACCGCCTATGCCGAGGTGTCCGGCTTTATCACCCTGGCGCGGCGGCGCGCGGCCAAGGGGGAGTACGAGGCGCACTTGGAAGACCTGCGCTTTCGCCTGCAGACCAGCCTGCTGATCTGGCTGCCGGATGCCGAATTGAGCGACGCGCAATTACTGGAGTCTGGGCGCGAGCTGGTGCGCGGCTTTCGCGGCCGCCTCTGGCTGGGGGTAGATCACCAGCTGCGCGGCGGCGAGCAGCTGGCTTTTGCCCGCTGGCAGGCGCTGGCCCAGGCGCTGGCGCTACCCCAGGTGGCCTGCCCGCGCGCGCTTATGCACAGCCGCGGGCGCAAGCCGCTGCTGGATGCGCTCACCGCCATACAGCACAACACCCAGGTGCAGCAGCTGGGCACCCGCCTGGCGAGCAACGCCGAGGCCTACCTTAAGCCGCTGACGCAGTTGGCGCGGCTCTACCCGCCGGCGCTGCTGGCGGAGACCCAGGCCCTGGCCGAGCGCTGCCAGTTCAGCCTGGCCGAGCTGCGCTACCAGTACCCGGCGGAGCTGGTACCCCAGGGGCTGAGCCCCAGCGCCTATCTGCGCCAACTGGTAAATGCGGGCAAGGCGCGGCGCTGGCCAGAGGGGGTTCCTGCCGAGGTGGAAGCGCTGCTGGAAAAGGAGCTGGGGCTGATTGCCGAGCTGAGCTATGAGTACTACTTCCTCACTGTGTATGACATTGTCGACTTTGCCCGCCGCCAGGGGATTCTCTGCCAGGGGCGGGGTTCGGCGGCCAACTCGGTGGTCTGCTACTGCTTGATGATTACTGAAATCGCCCCCGGCCAGATCAATGTGTTGTTCGAGCGCTTTATCTCCAAAGAGCGCGACGAGCCGCCGGATATAGACGTGGACTTTGAGCACCAGCGGCGCGAAGAGGTGATCCAGTACATCTACGCCAAGTACGGGCGCGAGCGCGCTGGCCTGGCGGCAACGGTGATCACCTATCGCCACCGCAGCGCCATACGCGATCTGGGCAAGGCCTTGGGGCTGGAGCCGCTGCTGGTGGAGCAGCTGGCGAAAAGCATCGCCTGGTGGGATAGAAGCGCCGATATAGCCGCGCGTATTCAAGCCGCTGGCCTGGGCGATCAGCAGCAGAGCCTGTTGCAGCTGTTTGCGTTGCTGGAACAGCTGCTCGGCTTCCCGCGTCACCTGTCCCAGCATGTGGGCGGTTTTGTGATCTGCCAGGGGCGACTGAGCGACCTGGTGCCGGTGGAAAACGCCGCCATGGCCGAGCGCAGTATTATCCAGTGGGACAAGGAGGATCTGGAATCCATGCGCCTGCTCAAGGTGGATGTGCTGGCCCTGGGCATGCTTAGCGCGCTGCGCCGCTGCATTCAGTTAGTAGGCACTTACCAGCCGGCAATACAGAGCCTGGCGGACATTCCCAAGGAGGATGCCGCCACCTACCAGATGCTCAGCCAGGCGGATTCGGTGGGCGTGTTTCAGGTGGAGTCGCGGGCGCAGATGTCGATGTTGCCACGGCTGCAGCCGCGCTGTTTTTACGATCTGGTAATCCAGGTGGCCATAGTGCGGCCGGGGCCTATCCAGGGCGATATGGTGCACCCCTATCTGCGCCGCCGCCAGGGCAGGGAGCCGGTCAGCTACGAAAGTGAGGCTATTGCCGGGGTGCTGGAATCCACCCTGGGCGTGCCGATTTTTCAGGAGCAGGCGATTCGCCTGGCGATGGTGGCCGCGGGTTTTAGCGGCGGCGAGGCGGATGCGCTGCGCCGCGCCATTACCAGCTGGGGCAAAAACTCCAAGCTGATGCTGTTTGAGGACAAGTTTATTAGCGGCATGCTCGCCAATGGCTATCCGCTGGCCTACGCCCAGCGGCTGTTCGAGCAGATTAAGGGCTTTGGCGGCTATGGCTTTCCCGAATCTCACTCCGCCAGTTTTGCCCTGCTCTGCTACTTCTCCTCCTGGTTTAAGCGCCATCACCCGGCGGCCTTTTACTGCGCCCTGCTCAACAGCCAGCCCATGGGTTTTTACACGCCGTCGCAGCTGGTGCAGGACGCCCGCCGCCATCAGCTGCAGGTTTTACCCGTGGATATCAATGCCAGCCAATGGGAGTCGAGCCTGGAGCTATTGCCCGATGGTGAAATCGCCCTGCGCCTGGGTCTGCATCAAGTGGGCTCACTGCGTCAGGCGGCGGGCGAGGCGCTGCCTCTGGTTCGTGGCGACACGCCTTTTCGCGATCTGCAGGATCTGGCCTACCGCAGCGGCCTGGGCAGCGACGACCTGCAACAGCTGGCCGCCGCCGATGCCCTGCGCAGCCTGTTGGGCCATCGCCACCAGGCCCACTGGCAGGCGGCGGCGCTTAAGCCCCAGGTGGCGCTTTTGGCTGATGCGGAGAAGCGTGAAGATGACCTGCTCACCCAGGCGCCAAGCCAGGAGCAGGAGATGCTTAAGGACTACGCCAGCCTCGGCCTCAGCCTGCGCGCTCACCCTATGGCGCTGCTGCGCAGCGAGCCGCCGTTTAACCGCTGCACCCCGCAAAACCGCCTGCGCGAACTGGGCCATGGCCGCGTTGTGCGGGTTGCCGGTTTAGTCACTGGCCGCCAGCGGCCGGGCACCGCCAAGGGGGTGATCTTCCTCACCCTGGAGGACGAA
>CBIMZH010000439.1:0-3218 GCA_966248255.1 uncultured Cellvibrio sp. | reverse complement strand
TCAAGCACATAAATTTAAGTCTTGAATCCTCTGCAACCGGCCCCATATAGCCCCCAACCCAAAGCTTTGGCCCCCTGCTTCAGGGGCAAGATGAATTATTCAGGAGAAGGCGCGTGTCCCATCAAGACTACTCAGATACCCAAAAAGCCACAGACGCAGAGGTAGAGGCCATCCACGCCGAGCAGGCAGAGGCCCAAGTTGATCCGGCCAGCGCTGGTGAAACCCTGCAGGCGCAGTTGGTAACCCTGGCTGCCGCCCTGGAAGCCGCTAAAGAGCAATCTCTGCGCTCCCAGGCTGAGGCGCAAAACATTCGCCGCCGCGCCGAGCAGGATGTAGAGAAGGCACACAAGTTTGGCCTGGAGAAGATGGTTAACGACCTGCTGCCGGTAGTCGACAACCTGGAGCGCGCCCTGGCCACCCTGGCTGGCGCCGACGAAAGCCTCAAGCCTTTAGTGGAAGGTGTAGAGCTGACCTTCAAGTCCTTTGTCGATGCCCTGGCGCGCCATCAAGTGGCGGTGGTCTTCCCCGAGGGCGAACCCTTTGACCCCAATCTGCACCAGGCGGTATCCGCTGTGCCCAACCCGGATGTAGAGCCAAATACTGTGCTCAACTGCTTCCAGAAGGGTTACACCTTGCACGGTCGCCTGGTGCGCCCGGCGATGGTAGTGGTATCCAAGGCGCCCTAAGCGCCTGGCTGAGTAACCGGCAATACCCGTGCAAAGCTTGAGGATTTTTTTTTAACCAGCCTTGAATTCTTTTGCACAGGGCCAATATAGAAACCAACTGTTGATTAAATCGCGCCAGGCGCGACAACAAGCGAACCAACCCGCGCGCAGAGCGCAGTTAAACCAGCGCGACTCGCGCACTAAAGTTGAGAAATTTCAGGAGCACCACCATGGGCAAAATTATCGGCATCGACTTGGGTACCACCAACTCTTGCGTATCTATTCTCGAAGGCGGCTCACCTAAGGTTATCGAAAACGCCGAAGGCGATCGCACTACGCCCTCCATTATCGCCTTCACCAACGACGGCGAAATTCTTGTCGGTCAATCCGCCAAACGTCAGGCTGTTACCAACCCGCACAATACTCTGTTCGCGGTTAAGCGCTTGATCGGCCGTAAATTCAAAGACGATGTTGTGCAAAAAGACATCAAGATGGTGCCTTACAAAATCGTTGGCGCCGACAACGGCGACGCCTGGGTAGAAGTTAAAGGCGATAAAAAAGCACCACCACAAATCTCTGCGGAAGTGCTGAAGAAAATGAAGAAAACCGCCGAGGATTACCTGGGCGAGAAAGTGACCGAAGCGGTAATTACCGTACCGGCTTACTTCAACGACTCTCAGCGTCAAGCCACCAAAGATGCGGGCAAAATTGCCGGTCTGGATGTAAAACGTATTATCAACGAACCCACTGCGGCGGCGCTGGCTTACGGCCTGGATAAGGGCAAGGGCGACCGCACTATCGCGGTATACGACCTGGGTGGCGGTACCTTCGATATTTCTATTATCGAAATTGCTGACGTTGATGGCGAACACCAGTTTGAAGTGCTGTCCACCAATGGTGACACCTTCCTCGGTGGTGAAGACTTCGATATGCGTTTGATCGAATTCCTGGCTGACACCTTCAAGAAAGATTCGGGTATCGACCTGCACAACGATCCACTGGCACTGCAACGTCTGAAAGAAGCGGCAGAAAAAGCCAAGATCGAATTGTCTTCCAGCCAGCAGACCGAAGTTAACCTGCCTTACATCACTGCCGATGCTACTGGTCCAAAACACCTGGTGGTAAAACTGACTCGCGCCAAACTCGAGTCGCTGGTAGAAGATCTGGTTAACAAGTCTATGGACCCAGTTAAGCAAGCGATTAAAGATTCCGGCAAAGCCATCAGCGAGATCGACGATGTGATTCTGGTAGGCGGTCAAACCCGTATGCCAATGGTGCAAAAAGCCGTTGCCGATTTCTTTGGCAAAGAACCACGCAAAGACGTTAACCCAGATGAAGCTGTAGCCATAGGTGCGGCAATTCAAGGTGCGGTACTGGCCGGTGATGTTAAAGACGTACTGCTGCTGGACGTAACCCCACTGACCCTGGGTATCGAAACCATGGGCGGTGTGGCGACTCCGCTGATCGACAAAAACACCACCATCCCGACCAAAAAGTCACAGGTGTTCTCAACGGCCGACGACAACCAGACTGCGGTGACCATTCACGTCGTTCAGGGTGAGCGCAAGCAGGCGTCGCAAAACAAATCTCTGGGTCGTTTTGACCTGGCCGACATTCCACCTGCACAGCGTGGCATGCCACAAATTGAAGTGACCTTCGACATTGACGCCAACGGTATTTTGAACGTGAGCGCCAAAGACAAGGCCACTGGCAAAGAGCAGTCAATCGTGATCAAAGCCTCTTCCGGTTTGAGCGATGACGAAATCGAAAAAATGGTAAAAGACGCAGAAGCCAATGCCGAAGCGGATCGCAAGTTTGCCGATTTGGTTGCCGCGCGCAACAGCCTGGATGGCCTGATTCACGCCACCGAAAAAACCGTGAAAGAAGCGGGCGACAAAGCCACTGCCGATGAGAAGTCTGCAATCGAAGCGGCTTTGAACGAAGCGCGCGATGCGGTTAAGTCGGATGACCTGGCCAAAATCGAAGCGGCTACTACCAAGCTGACCGAAGCTTCCAGCTCACTGGCGCAAAAACTTTACGCCGAACAGCAACAAGCGGGTGCTCAGGGCGGTGCGCAGCAAGCCGGTGGCGACAGCAAAGCGGCTGACGACGGTGTAGTGGATGCCGAGTTTGAAGAAGTGAAAGACAACAAATAAGTGAATGCGGTGCACACCGCTTTCGCTTAGGAAGTGAAAACGACAAATGCGGGCTTGCCCGCATTTGTCATGTAAGTAGATTTGAAAATACCTCCCGGTACCAGCATGTCAAAACGTGATTACTACGAAGTTCTCGGCGTCGAAAAAGGCGTAGATGCCGCCGATTTGAAAAAAGCCTACCGCCGCGTGGCGATGAAATTTCACCCGGACCGCAACCCGGATGATCCATCGGCAGAGGAAAAATTCAAAGAGGCCAATGAGGCCTACGAAGTGCTCTCGGATGAAAACAAACGCGCGGCTTACGATCGCTTTGGTCACGCAGGTGTCGATGGTCAAAGTGGCATGGGCGGCGGTGGCGGCGGCGCTGGCTTTGGCAACTTCAGCGATATTTTCGGCG
>CBIMZH010000438.1:0-3227 GCA_966248255.1 uncultured Cellvibrio sp. | reverse complement strand
CAGAGCCCCCTTGCCTGAGCCTGACTGACCAGCAGCTGCAGACGCGTTACTTCGGTTGCGTCCAGCCCCGTCTTGGGATCGGGGCGCAGCCGCTCCCAGCGAAATGGCAGGCGAATCAGGTTGGCGCCCTGGGCGGCAACAAAATCCAGCTCTTTCGTGCCTGGATAGATGTAGTCGCGCGTGTATTCACCGGGCAATTGGCTCTCGTTAAATTCGCCGCCGGCCAGGTTTACCCCGGTTAGCCGCAGCGCGCTCAGGCAGTCGGCCATCACCTCAGTGCACAGCAGCCAGAGCGCCAGGATAGATAGCAGGCGTTTCACTGCTTTACCTCAGCCGCTTTTTTGCGATCGGAAGCGGTGTCTCTTTCTTGACCTATTTCCGCCAGCTGCTGGTAAAGGCTCATATAGCGCGCCGCTACCTGCGGCCAGGCGTAAGCCTGGGCAAAGCTCTGGGTGGCGCTGCGCCGCTGCAGATAGGCGCTTTCGCCCTGGCGATGCAGCGCCAGCAGCTGGCTCTGGGCACGGCTGCCAGCGCCCTTGTCTGTCGTGCTAAAGCCCAGGCCCAGGCCGGACTGCTCCAGCAGTTGGCGAAACGGCGGAATATCACTGAGGATGGGGGTGAGGCCGGCGCTCATGGCCTCCAGCGGTGCCAGGCCGAAGCCCTCGTGGCGCGACAGGCAAATAAAATAGCTGGCGCGGGCCAGCAGCTCACACAGTTGGGTGTTATCTGGATTGGCGACCAGGCTGACGCAATCTTCCAGGCCCATGGCCCTCAGCCGCTGCGCCAGGTCGGCGGCGCTCAGGTCGTATTCGCGCCCGGCGATTATCAGCTGCCAGTTTTGCTGTGGCGCCTGGGCGCGCAGGCCGGCAAACCAGTCGAGGGTTTCCAGCAGCCCTTTATTGGCCGACCAGCGGCCAAAGTAAATCAGGCAGGGGCGCAGCGTCTGGCTGGCGCAATTGGCAAACTTGTCCACATCCACGCCGTTTTCAATTACCTGCAGTTGGCCGGGGGCGGCAATGGGCTGAAATAACTCGCCGTCGTTGTGGCTGGTGGCCACTAGCTGGCGATAGGCGCGCGCCGACAGCCGGGTGATGCTGTTGAAATACAGCTGCTTGGCGCGCGAGGCAAAGGCGGTGTGAAAAAATCCGCCGTGGGTGGACAGCAGCAGCGGCCGCTTGTGCAGCCAGCGGGTGGCGGCCAGATAGTCATAAAAGAAATCCACCCCGTGCACATGAATGACCTGGCTGTCGCCCAGCGCGCCCAGCACCTGGGGGCAGAGCGGATAGCGACTGGAGCCGATATAGCTGAGGCGAATCACCTCTATGCCGTCGATCAGCTCCCGCGCGGGCAGCTTTTCACTGGAGTTGCGAAACAGCCGGTCGAGGGTGACTATGCGCACCCGCTGACCTGCCGCCAGCTGCTGGCGGGCGATATTGCGCACTACTTCCTCCATACCGCCGATGGAGGGCAGGTATTGGCGCACTATGTGGGTCACGCTAAGGGCCATGGCTACAGCTCCCCTGTTGAATGACCTGGGCGCGTGCGCCAGGTCTGGCGGCCAGGCAGCCGAGCAGCAGCCACAGCAGTGCCGAGGTTTTAAAGGCAAAGAGCGAGGTGCCGCTTACCGCCAGAATCAGCGCTATATACACAGAGGCAAAGGCGCGCAAACGCCGGGCGCGAGCATCAGGCAGCGGTGCCAACCAGAAGGCCAGCCACAGCAGCAGGCACAGCGGCAGGCCGAAGCGGGAGAGGATATAGGCATAGCCCATATCGCCGTAGTTGGGCGACAGCTCCGCGCCCAGCAGGCGCATCAGCGGAAACTCCAGCAGTGAATAGCCGCATTTGGCGATGCGACCGACAAACGAGTCGCCATGATCCCCACTGACTGTCAGTCCGGCGACCAGCACCATGGCAAACCCGGCCAGGGGCGCCAGGGCGGCGAGGTTGAGTGCGGAGCCGTGCAGGCACAGGCGCATGGCCAGCAGCAGCGGAATCAGCAGCAGCGCAAAACGGGAATCGGCCAGCACTACCAACAGCATTGCCCCAGCTAAAAGGGGCAGGCAGCGGCGCCAGTCACTCAGGTCGCGACTGATACACCAGGCGACTATCAAGCAGGCGAAATTGCCCAGAGATACAGGCTCCAAAAACACCGAAGACACCCGGTGTGCGCCCAATAGGCCGGGAAAGAATGTGCGGCCAATGCCCTCTGGGCGAATACCGTTGAGCTGCAGACGGCTGTCGCGCACATAGTCAGTAATTGGCTGCAAGCTACCAGTCTCGACGTAGTAACCAAAAATATTAAACAGATTGGTAAATGCATCCAGCGCCCAGAGCTCAAACAGCCCCACGGCAATAACAAACAGCATGGCGCGGCGCAGCGCCAGCTCCATAAGTTCACGCTCGGCGAGGTTGCGGCCAAGCCAAAAAAATACCAAGGGTATCGCCAGATCGCGCAGCTCCTTGAGCTTGAGTTCGCCGCTGGCCAGCGAGGCCAGGCATAGGCTGGCGGCAGCCATGGCGATCAGGAAAAGCACGCCTGGACGCAGATTGCGCAGTATCCAGGGCAGGCAAGCGGCCATCATCAGCGCTTCGCTGGCGCCAATCAGGGCGCGCGATGCAGGGTGAATATGGGTGCTGACAAAACACAGCAACAGCTGGTAACTGCAGAGCGCAATCAGCAGCGCGCTAAGCGCTGACAGCGGAGGGCTGCTGCGCTTATCCAGCGGTCCTTGGCTTAGGGGCGGCGGCTGACCAGGCCAGTCCGGAGCAATGGCGAAAGACATAGGCGACCTAGGTGTGAAGGGCCGCCCCCAGCAGGCGGATACCTAACGCCTGGAGGTTGGCGCTAAGTTGAGCCAGGGGGTTGAGCCGGGTTTGATCGCGTTTTACCAGCAAGAGCGCGGCTCCCGCCTGGGCAGCCAACAATTGGGCATCACTGAATTCAGCTGCAGGGGCCGTGCTGATCAGGGTAATGGCAAAGCGCTGGCTTAAGTCACTTAGATACTCCTGGCACTGGCGATTGGCGAGCAGCTCCTGGGGATTGGGTGCCTGGGTGCCGGCGGGCATGACCCAGAGGGATTTAAGCGGCGCTATGGCCGCAGGCTGGGGGCGGCCGCGGCCTGCGATCAGGTCACTCAGGCCGGAGCGGCGCTCATCCAGGGCAAACCACTGATGAACTTGCGGCTGACGCAGGTTGGCATCAATCAACAGGGTGGGCAGGCCCATTT
>CBIMZH010000437.1:0-3229 GCA_966248255.1 uncultured Cellvibrio sp. | reverse complement strand
ACCCGACCTACTTTGGCTCAGCTGCAACCCAGACTAGCCGAGAACATCCCCCAAAATTCGCCTCCAATTTCCTGGAACCAGATTTATTTGCTCGCCTTAAAAGCACCACATTAATTAGCCGGCCATAGGCGTTATTTTTTCCTGCCATGTGCGCAAAAATACAGTTATAGTACGTTAACGTTCTTTTAATATCGGCACTTAATTCAAGCGAATAAACTCTGTGAGAGGCAACATGAGAATCAACAATAAAATAGTGTTTTTAACCGGTGGCACCGGCAATATGGGACGCGAGGCGATTAAGCAGATTCTGGCTCGCCCGGAGGCGGTTTTGCTGCGGGTATTAGTGCGCGAACAAGAGCAGAAATTACCTTTGGTTAAACAATTGGCTAAAACTGCCAATGTCGAATTGATCTGGGGAGATTTAACGGATTACCGCAGTCTTGAGCAAGGAATAAAAAATGCAGACTTGGTGCTGCATATTGGCGGACTGGTTTCGCCCCTGGCTGATAACTTGCCGCCTGAAGTCGTTGAACGCGTAAACGTTGGTGGCACCGCCAATATTATTAAAGCCATCAAAGCGGTGGCTGATCCAAAGCATACCCGATTGGTTTATATAGGCACTGTGGCGCAAACCGGCAGCCGCAACGCGCCTATTCACTGGGGCCGCACGGGCGACCCGATAAAAATAAGCCGCTACGATCACTACGCCATCAGTAAAACCAAAGCCGAAGCGCTGGTGGCAGAATCCGGGTTAACTCACTGGGTGTCCTTGCGCCAAACGGGTATGGCCCACGACAATATTTGGAAAACTTTTGACCCAATAATGTTCCACAACCCGATTAACGGCGTTTTTGAATGGTCCACGGCAAAGGACTCAGGTCGATTAGCTGCAAATTTTTGTGCCGACGAGCTGCCCGATGAACTCTGGCGCAACTTTTTCAATATAGGTGGAGGCGAGACTTCGCGCGTGCATAACCATGAGTTTATGCGCGAGTGCATGGCCGCTATAGGTGTGCAGGATTTTCGCACTCTGTTTAAACCCAACTGGTTTGCCACGCAAAACTTTCACGGCCAGTGGTTTTCAGATTCGGACAAATTAGAAGCGCTACTCCCTTTCCGCAGCCAATCTATTCACGATTTTTTGCGTGAGTTACCAACAAAAGTCCCCCTCTATGTACGCTGGGCTGGCAGGCTTGTTCCTGGGGCAATATCCAAGCGTATTGAGAAACTGGCGCGAGCTCCCGGGGGCTCGCTCTATTGGTTCGCCCAGGATCAACAGGAAAAAATTAAAGCTTATTTTGGATCACGTGAGCAGTGGGAACAGATTCCCCAAGACTGGAGCCAATTTGAATTTGAATTTCCCAGCACTACCCCCGTCAAAATTAGCCATGGCTATGATGAAACTCTGGAAGCGGAAGCCTGGAGCAATAGCGATTTAAGCGCGGCAGCAGAATTTCGCGGTGGGAAATTTCTTAGCCTGGTTGCCCCAAGCCCCTATCAAAAAGTGGAATGGCAATGTCACCGCGGCCACAGATTTGCCCTATCCCCCAACCTGGTACTAAAAGGCGGCCACTGGTGCCCCGAGTGCCAGTTTGCACCTGAGAACTACGATCAATTAGCCCAAGAGAGTGAATTTTTTAAACAGGTCTGGACTCAGGAAGTTCAGCAATAGAGTAAAGAATTGAATTGAGACAACCTGGCGCAGCTTAATTCAGCCGCGCCAGGTTAATAGAATACATATTGATTTAGTGCTTGCGCAGGGCTTTTGTAATGGCTCTTTCAGCTAATTTGTTCATGACTGCATAACCGTTATTATTGGGATGCAAGCCATCATTACTCAGTTCCGCAGGAAGACCACCCTCGGCATTGGCCATTGGCGAGTAATAATCCACCCAAATAATTTTATGGTTGCGCGCCATAGCTTTGAGTTGAGTATTCAGTTGCAGCACATAGGGCTGTGGCTGCAATTTAGGCAACAGCCAAATACTTGAAGTAGGTGTAAGGCTGCCTAAAATTACCTTAATTTTGTTAGCCTGAGCCAGTTCAACCATGGACTGGATATTCGACAGCGTCATGGCGATACCCATATTGCTGTTTATATCGTTTACGCCAACCAGAAGATGCACTACCTGCGGCCTTAGCTTGAGCACATCTTCGCGAAACCTGAGCAGCAACTGACCGCTGCCCTGCCCGGCAATACCCCGGTTGATTACCTGATGATTAAATGGATTGGGTTGCGCTTTTAGCCAGCCTTCGGTAATCGAATCGCCAAGAAAGACGACCTTAACTCGACCTTTGGCAATTTGTGCCTTGTTGGCATCGCGATAATGACACAGGCCCCAAGGATCTTTTTTGGCTGCTGCAGCCATGCGCGGCGCTAGGGTTTTATCCTTGGCAAAGGAGGCGGAAAATTCTTTTTTAAACTCCACTTGCGCGGGAGTAATTAAGTCAGCGCCCACATCGATAAGCCGCACATCTAGATTTGCACAATCCAAATCATCCAGCGAAAAGGCTGGCGCTTCGTCTGCCAACACGGGCTTAAATAAGCTGAGCCAAACAAGGCTAATAGCTAGAATAAAACGAACAGAAATATTGAGTATTTTCACAATAATTTAAAACTCTAATGCGCGGCCAGCCAATGGTTCATTTGCATCCATGCCCAAAAGGCATACGGCCAATTGGCGTTAGTCATAGACGCTTGCCCTAATCCGAAACCATGGCCACCCTTTTGGTAAAGATGGAACTCTATCGGACGCTTTTGTGCATGTAACTTATTAACTAGCGAGAAGCCTTTACGAGAAAAAAGTGGATCATCAGCCGCCAAAGCGATGAATACCGGCGGAAAGTTTGCGGAAATATCATCCGGGTAAGTATCTTGTGCTAGTGAGCCATAGATATAACCTAAAAATGCTGGTGCATACCCTGCTTTACTAGCGTCTACTGAGGCGGCCATAGAAACAAACGCGCCAGCAGAAAAACCCAATAAACCAACACGCCCTGTGTCTATATTCCATTTTGATGCATCTCTTCGAATAGTTTTCAGCGCCTCAAGTACATCAGCTTTTGCCTCTGCAGGAATAGCTAAAGTCTTTTGTGAAGCTTCAACAAACATCTTTCCAAGCTGTGCACTAAAGCCTTTGGCATTTATGTCCGTTTTGTTTAATCGATACTTAAGTACAAAGGCTGTTATACCTTGAGCCGCGAACCAACGCGCCACATCGTACCCTTC
>CBIMZH010000436.1:0-3236 GCA_966248255.1 uncultured Cellvibrio sp. | reverse complement strand
TGGCCGATTGCACCGGGCTGCCGGTAATAAAGTAGGCGTGCAGTTGGTGGGCAAAACGATGCAGTTTGCCCATCACGCCTTTGTTGGCGCGGCTGAGGGCGTTGTAACCGAGCACCGCCGGAATCGCCACCGCCAGGCCGAAGGCAGTCATAATCAGCGCCTCCCCCACAGGGCCAGCTACCTTGTCGATACTCGCCTGACCGCTCAGACCAATACCTACCAGCGCGTGGTAAATGCCCCAGACGGTGCCGAACAGGCCAACGAAAGGTGCGGTGGAGCCAACCGAGGCCAGTATCGCCAGGCCGCGCTGCAGTTTTTCGCCGCTCTCGTCTATGGAGCCGCGCAGGCAGGCGGTCAGCCATTCGCCCAGCGGCAGGTGGCCGTGTAAATCCGACTTGTGATTGCTGTGGTGGTCCAGCGCCGCTTGGCCCTCTTCGGCAAGGTGACGAAACGGCGAGTGGCGATCTTCACCCAGGGTGCGCAGGCCCTCGGCAAAACTCTGTGCATGCCAAAAATCGTTAAGCCCGCGGGTGCTGGAACGCAGCCGTGCCAGGCCGAGGCCGCGCACCACAATCACCGACCAGGAGGCGATAGACATAAGCAGCAGGATAAGCGCCACTGACTTAATCAGCAGATCGCCCTGGCTCCAGAGGGAGGCTATTCCGTAAGGGGATTCCATGGGGTTCTCCAAATTATTTCAAACTGAATTCAACGGGTAAGTCGTACCAGTAATCTACCGCCATGCCCGCCTGGGTGGCCGGGTTAAAGCGCCAGCGGCGCACGGTGCGCAGGGCTGTGTCATCCAAGCGTTTGTAGCCGCTGGATTGTTTGATGGACACGGATTCGTCACGGCCATTGGCCTTAACCAGCAGGCGCAATATCACCGTGCCCTGTTCGCGCAGCTTGCGCGACATGCCGGGATAGGCGGGGGCCGGGTTGCGCAGTTGCGGGCTATCGCTGGTGGGCGGCGCTATAGGTGCTGGCTGTGCCTGGCTAATCGGGGCGGCACTGGGCGCTGGCTGGCTCACCTGGGGGCTGGGTGCAGCGGCTTGCGGCTTGGTTTGGCGATTAGGTTTTGCGTGCTGCGGCTTATGGGCTTTGTGTGGCCGCTCGGGTTTGTTTTTGGTGGCTGGTTTGATCTTTGCAGGAAGAGGCTCAGGTTTTTTGACCTCGACCGGCGTTTGCGCCTGAGCTGGCGCCGGGGCAGGTTCAGCCTGCGCCATTATGATTAGCCCTTGAATGCTGGGTGCACTGATTTCAGCCTTGGGTGGGCTTGAGGGCATAAGCAGCAAAGCGGCCAGGCCACCCAAATGCAGGGTGGTTACCAAGGCGAAGCTGGAAATGCTGGCGCGGGAAATAGACATGATCATTTGATAATGAAAAACTGGAGCAAATGATAATTAATATTATTTAACTCTGCAAGCATAATGCAAGTCTGCCCGCTGAAGATCACGGCAGCATTCAGGTTGGCGGAGCTAATGGCAGTAAATTTTTATGCTTTGGTTAAAATTCAAGCGCAGTGGTCGCGGCGCGATTTAACGCCAGAAATGTGCAAAATTTTTTAGCAAAAAATTATCGCCAGCGACCTGTTGCTTTGGGCTATACCTAAGAAGACAGAGCAAAAAACTTTGTGTGTGATCGTAAAAAACCATAGAGGAGATGTAGCTTTGATGTCGTTAAAAGCACTGGTCAACCAATGGGAGGCGCAAGCCCAGGGCGCATTGACCAAAGAGACCTATGAAGTTCACCTGACAGTGGAAGATGCAGCGAAAATTAATGCACTGACGGAGATGTATCCCAAACGCTCCAAAGAGCAATTAATTCGCGAACTGGTCACTGCGGCACTCACAGAACTGGAAGCCAGCTTCCCCTATGTGCAGGGCAACAAGGTGGTATCTACCGACGAGCTGGGCGATCCCATATTTGAGGACGTAGGGCCAACGCCAGCCTTTATTACCCTGACTAAAAAGCATCTGCAGCGGCTGACCACTAATTAGTTAGCGGGTTATTTCGTTTCTGCCGTTGGATTAACTCTGGTGCCGGGCGCTGACCCGGCTACACAGACCGGGCAACAGGCCTGGCTATGCGTTTGTGTCGCCCGCGTAATTTTGCTGAAATTACCCAGGCGCTGCTGGTTAAATGCGCCTTGCCCATTCTCCTCGTATCTTTCTAGCATCTCCCTTGCTAAGGCCTGCAAACTCGCTGAGGCTGATTGGTTATTCATGAGATTTTCTTGACCTGGGCGGGGCAAAGCCTTAACTTGCGCGCCCGAGGTGTCTGATGGGCTGCGTGAACCTGCGCCAGCCAGGATCAGAATAAATGGGAAGTCGGTGCCTGGGTAAAACCCACAATTCCGACACTGCCCCCGCAACGGTAAATTCGCGCTAGCGAATGAGTCCGATACCAGCCTCGCCCCCGGCCAGCATTTTTTGGCCAAGTTCACGATGTCGCGGAGGGCCGCATCGGTGGAAAGCTCTGTAACTCGAACTTAAAGCTACATCTTTTTCCGCTTCCCTCCCTCATCCCACGGCAATTGCCCATTCAGGATCGAGGAATCATGTCCACAACAAAATCAACTTTCCCGCTGCGCTGCCTGAGCGCTGCCATTATTTCCAGCCTGGCGCTGCCGGTTTTCGCGCAGCAGGAAATCGAAAAAGTGTATGTCAGCGCCACCCGCAGTGAAACCTCACTGCTGCCGGTTGCCAGCCAGATTATCGTCATTGACCAGGAGCAGATTCGCGCAAGCGGCGCCAAGCTGCTGTCAGAAGTGCTGCGCGCCCAGGCGGGCGTTCAACTCACCGATTCGGATGGCAGCGGCGCGCGCAATGTGACTGTCTCTCTGCGCGGCCTTGCCGGTGCCAACAATGTGCTGGTACTGGTTGATGGGCGCAAGCTCAACAACCCCTCAATGGCGGCGCCAGCGCTCAACACAGTTGCACTCAAAGATGTGGAGCGAATTGAAATTGTGCAGGGCAGTGCCGGTGTGCTCTATGGCGATCAAGCTGTGGGTGGGGTGATTAATATCATCACTCGCCAGGCTGCATCCGGTGAAGTGCGCGGCTCTGTCTCTGCCAGCCGCAGCAGCTATGACACAGAAGACTATAGCGCAAGCGTCAGTCAGGGTTTTGACAATGGTTTAAGTTACCGCCTATCGGCGCAAAAGCGCACTGCCGATAACTACCGCGATAACAACAATGTCAATTACGAAAACCTGTTAGTGAATTTGCGCTACGAAT
>CBIMZH010000435.1:0-3241 GCA_966248255.1 uncultured Cellvibrio sp. | reverse complement strand
GGCAATTTCCGCCTGGCTCTCGGACAAATGGGTTTGCAAGTAAACATCCGGATAGCGGCGCAGCAGTTTGCCGGTGACCGCTAACTGCGCTGGGGTACTCGTAGGTGCAAAACGCGGGGTGAGCACATAGGCGAGGCGATCCTGGTTATGCCAGCGCTCGATAAGCTCCGTGCACTCGCGCTCGCTGCTGGCGGCTGTATCCAATAATCCTGCAGGCGCGTGCCTGTCCATCATCACTTTGCCCGCCAGCATACGCAGCTTTAATTGCTGCGCTTGTTCAAAAAACGCCTGGGTGGAATGGGCAAAGACACTGGTATAAACCATGGCAGTGGTGGTGCCGTGCTGCAGCAACAGCTGCAAAAACTGGCGTGAGGCAGCGGCAGAAAATTCTGCATCGGCAAATTGCAACTCGGCGGGAAAGGTATAGTTATTCAGCCAATCCAGCAGCTGCTCACCGTAGCTGGCGATAATCGCCGCCTGCGGGCAGTGCACATGGCTGTCGATAAAGCCGGGCATTATCACCTGCCCGCTAAAATCCTCGACAGAGGCAATATCCAGCCCTTGCGCCAGTATTTGCTCTGCCGGGCCTAGCGCTTTTACCCGGCCGTTTTCACAGAGCAAAATACCATCGCTAAAATATTCCAGGCCTCTGCCGCTGGCATCCGGATGCTCGGTAAAGTGAACTATGGCAGCGCGAAAGGCGCGAAGTGTTTGCGTCATTGGTTTTAACTTTCCAGCTTCGCCAGCGACGGATTCGCCGCGGACATAAGGCCTTTAATTTCCCGCCAGCTACTGGAATGGGCTTGCGCCGGTTGCCGCTCGGCAAACAGCGTTAATAACTGCGCGGCTATGGACACAGCCACTTCCATAGGCAACTTGCCTTTGACCTGTGCCAAGCCAATAGGGCTGTGCAATTGCGCTAGAAGTTGCTCGTTAATCCCGGCATCGGCCAGGCGTTTGCGAAAGCGCAATGCTTTAGTTGCCGAGCCAATCATGCCGACAAAACCCCAGCGGTAATTGCGCAGCAATTTTGCGCAGAGGGAAAAATCCAGCGCGTGATTATGGGTAAACACAATCGTCCAGGTTTGATCAGGCAATTGCTCAATAGCGGCGACAGGATCAGCGTAAAACTCATAGCGGCAATTAGCGGGCAACTGGTTCTGCATCAGCTCGGGGCGATTGTCGATAATTCGCACCTGGCAGTTAAGCCCGGCAAGAATAGTGACCAGCGACTGGCACACATGGCCAGCGCCAAACAGCGCCAGTTGCCAGGGCACAGCCGCTATGCACTCGAGCATTACCGTCACATGGCCGCCGCAACACTGGGCCGCCTCAGCCGCCAGCGGAAAGGGTTTTAACAGCTGGCAATGTTGATTTTGCGCAATCAGCTCCCGCGCCTGCTGCACAATTAAATATTCCAGCTGGCCGCCGCCGAGGGTGTCATAGGATTGCTGTGCATCCACCACCATCTTGCTGCCGCCATCGCGCGGAGTTGAGCCTTGCGTACTAATGACTGTGGCAATTACATAGGCCTGGCCGCGACTCTGGCAGTGGCTAATGGCCTGCGCCCAATTGAGTTTATTCATGCGCGACCTCCGCCGTTATGCCTGCTTCAGCTTTATGTTTAAGCGCTTCCTGCACCGCCCAGTAAACTCGCTCTGGCGTTGCCGGTGTATCCAGGCGCGGGCTAATTTGATAATCGCCACAGCTGGCAATGGCATCGCAGAGTGCAGCCCACACAGAAATGCCCAGCATCAGCGGCGGCTCGCCCACGGCTTTGGAAAAATAAATGGTCTGCTCCTGATTGGGCGAGTTAAAAAACGCCACAGTAAATTGCTCGGGCACATCAAAGGCGGTGGGAATTTTGTAAGTGGCCGGGCACTTGGATAGCAGCTTGCCGCGCTCATCCCACAAGAGTTCTTCCGTCGTCAGCCAGCCCATACCCTGCACAAATCCCCCTTCCACTTGGCCCTTATCTATGGCCGGATTCAGCGAATTGCCCACATCCTGCAAAATATCCACGCGAGTAACTTTATATTCCCCCGTGCGGCTATCGATGATCACTTCACTGACCGCCGCGCCATGGGCGTAATACAAAAACGGTCGCCCCTGGGCGCGGCTGCGGTCGTAATAAATTTTCGGTGTGCGATAAAAACCTGTGGCAAATAAAGGCACGCGATTGAGGTAGGCCAGCTGAATAAATTCGGCAAAGCTCTGGCTGCTGTCGCCGAGCAGTACCCGGCCCTGGTCAAAACGGATTTGCTCCGGCACCAGGTTAAAATGGGCGCAGGCAAACGCCACCAGTTCGCCTTTAATTTTGGCGCAGGCATTTTGCGCCGCTTTGCCGTTTAAATCGGTACCGGAGGAAGCTGCAGTGGGCGAGGTATTGGGCACCTTGTCAGTGCGCGCCGCGCTAACTGCCACTTGGCTGACGGGCACGGCAAATTCGTGCGCGACCAGCTGCTGAATTTTGGTGTAGAGGCCCTGGCCCATCTCTGTGCCGCCGTGATTAATCAGCAGGCTGCCGTCAGTGTAAATTTGCAAGAGCGCACCCGCCTGATTGAGATGCTGGGCAGTAAAGGAAATACCAAATTTTACCGGCGTGAGTGCCAGGCCTTTTTTGAGATAGCGACTGGCTTTATTAAAGGCAATCGCCTCAGCTTTGCGCGCGCGGTAATGGCTACTGGCCTCCAGTTGATCAATCAGCTCCGGCAGCACCTGTTGATCCACCTGCTGGCCATAGGGCGTTAGTGTGCCGCTTACGCCATACAGATTGCGCTTGCGTACATCCAGCGGGTCCAGCTGTAAGTGTCGCGCTATGGCTTCTATTACCGGCTCTATGGCCATCATCCCCTGGGGGCCGCCAAAACCGCGAAAAGCCGTATTGGACACCGTGTTGGTTTTGCAGCGCAAACCGAGAATGCGCGCGCTCCCTAAAAAATAGCCATTATCGGCGTGAAACATAGCGCGATCGACTATGGCATCGGATAAATCCGGCGAGTAGCCGCACTTGGCAGCCAGGGTTAAATCCACGCCGAGAATTTTTCCCTGATCATCAAAACCCACCTGCCAATGATTGTGAAAATCGTGGCGCTTGCCGGTTTGCACCATATCGTCCTGGCGGCTCATGCGATAGCGCACCGGGCGCTGCAGGCGCAGTGCAAAAATCGCGGCTATGCAGGCAAGCGGCGCAGCCTGGGTTTCTTTGCCACCAAAACCGCCACCCATGCGCCTGACTTCC
>CBIMZH010000434.1:0-3251 GCA_966248255.1 uncultured Cellvibrio sp. | reverse complement strand
AGCAGATGACCTCCTGATTTAACTCATTGTCTTCAACCACCAGAACTCTCTGACTGCCAAATTTACTAAAAAATTCCTTGGCAAAATTACTGTTGTATTCCTGGGCACTGAGGTTCTCATTAATTTTTTCGTAAATTGAGGAAAGGTAAATAGGCACCTTCAATTTTTTAATGTTCTTTATATCCGGCAGGTAATGCCGGCTTTTGCCACCAAACAAAAATATGGTGGAATATTTTTCAACCAGGGCTTTTAAATCCGCCAAGCTCTCCGAGGTATAAAATGAAGGGTCCACAAACACCAGGCTAGCGGTATCCAGATCCTTACTAACCGCTGGTGCAACTCTCACTCTGGCGCCATAGGCTTGCAACATGCTCACGGCGGGCCGAGAGGACTCTTCCAGTTTGGACAGAATAAAAAAATCGGTATTTTTAATAAACTCTGCTTTTTTGCTCTGGCCATAAGGGCAAACTTCCAGCGGCAAGGTTAGGGAAATGCTGGTCCCCAGACCTTCGGTGCTGGAGATGGCAATATAGCCATTCATCGCATCACTCAGGTTTTTACAAATCACCAAGCCCAAACCCGTACCGCCATATCGGCGCCTGTTGGATGCATCCACCTGAATAAATGGCTCAAAGATTTTATTTAACGCCTCGGGGGACATGCCAATACCCGTATCTTCAACCTGAAACTTGAGAATCGCCTGATCCTCGCTAACGTCTTCGGCCTTGATAGATACGATAATCTTTCCCGACTCGGTAAACTTTATCGAGTTGCTTAAAAAGTTCATCAATATTTGGTTGATGCGCAACAAGTCGCCCTTTAAATAAAGCGGCGTTCCCGGCTCCAAATAAAAAATTATTTTAATGTCTTTTTTATCCGCGATAAGCACATCCAAATAGGCGAGATGAGTGAAAACATCATCCAGTGAAAACTCCTCCAGGGTAATATCAAATTTACCCGACTCGATTTTGGAAAAGTCGAGAATGTCATTAATGATATGCAGCAACGACTTGGCCGACTTGTGTATTTTTTCGGCGTTATTGTGCAGCCTTAGCGGCAGATGATTTTGCAGCAGCAAAAACGATAGATTGATAATGGCGTTCATGGGCGTGCGGATTTCGTGGCTCACATTGGCCAAAAATGTGCTTTTTGCCTTGTTGGCCATAGCCGCTATGGTCAGGGACTTTTCCGCTTGCTCCTTGGCTAAGGACAACTCCTGGGTTCGCGTATTTACCAATTCGTTAATTCGGATATTGGTATCGCGAATATTGGAGGTGTACTTGCGCGCGGCGACTAAAAACACCAGGCTCAGCAACAGCAAGCTGGTTGCTATCACTATGGAAACCACCTGCGCCATTTTATGGCCTTGACTCATTATTTTTCGCGGCAGAGTAACGCGCACAGCAACCACGGGAGTTTCATCTGGCGCGAGAAAAAATCCAGTCACGTTCAGGGTCTGGTCATCCAGCTTATTAAGCGTAAACCGCTTGCCCGACTGGTTATGCAATTTAAGCTCGGCAACCTGGGCCAGGGGCAGCAGGGTAAATTCAACTTTAGTCTGGGATATCAGCTGCTGCAGCATATCCTCATCGACAAAGCGCCCCATAATTAATCGGCCTGCGGCAGCGCCAGTGCCCTGACTATTAAGAATAGGCATAGAGGCCAAAAGCATAAGGCCTTCGGGCAAATCAAAGAGGCTGGCAATATGGGCGCTTGAATTGTCGGCGGTAGTGGCGGCGGTACTGGTGCTCAGGTTAAACAGCGAATGGAAATCCTGATCAAATTCCTGGGCATTGATGTAGCCCTGTTTGTTGCTGTCAAACACTTCGCCAAACACCAGCTTGCCATCATTATCGTAAATAAAAATCAGGTTGATATGAGACTGGCTCTCCAGCGTCTCCCAGGCGATATTGGATTTTACAAAATTCTGATTGTGATCATTGACGAATTTATAGGCATCATCCCAAGCGGACCAATCTGAGGCCAAGCGCTTGAGGTGCTCCTTCTCTTGATCCATTGCATCTATAACACGATACAATTCCGTTTCTGCCTGATTGTTTTCCAGGGCAACAAATCCCGGCAGAATTATCCATTTTTGCAAGGCAAAATTTACCGCCCCAAAAAGTGCCAGCACTCCTCCAACTAACAGCAACCATAGGATTTTATTTTTTAGCGCCATAGCCCACCTTTGGGGGAAAGTCACGCTTTGGAAAGTCGTATCTTGGATAGTCATGCGCTGGAAAGTCACGCGTAGGAAAGTCATGATCTGGAAAATCGCGCCCTGGAACATCACGCGCTAAAAAGTCAGAACTAAAAAAATTAGGCGTCTGCATAGATTTACCTGGGCCGACGCCACACACATTGTCCGCCCCGGCCAGATTAGTGTCGCGGCAGCATATCTTTAAGCCTGTGCACCAGTGCATCGAACTTATCGCAGATATCGGCAATTTCATCTGAGGACTTAAGAGCCTGATCAAGGACTATAGAGAGGCCTTCCAATAATTTGTTTTCCTGCTCTTCGGACAGGGCCAGATATTGAATGCTGTGTTTAATGCGCAATATTTCCGTTTCAGTTGAGCGCATAAAGCCGGATACGCTGTTCATCAATACCGCCTCGGCATCCATCAACTGATTGGATACTGCCTGAAGCGTACTTAACGTTTCCCGGCTGGCAGATAGATTATGGGAGGTATCTATATTCTCAATACAGGCGGAGGCGATACGCAGTAACCTGGGGATATGATCAATTACCCGACCATAGATTTTTTCATCACTCGGCATGTTTTTAATTAACACGCTGATAAATTCTTCGTTAACCTGAACACGATTATTAAAGTTATAGATTCTGCCTTTCTCTTTTAGCAGGCTGAGAATTTCCGATTCCATGGGCGAACAGAAGCCTTCACTTGTCCAACACAGGCTTCCCTGATTCCCGTTCACCAGCACAGCGCACTTTAAATAAGCCAGCTCTGTCAGCGCCTGAGTGACAAAGTCGGCAAGTTGCTGGTAGCTTTTAGCTTCAAATGCCTTAATGGAAAATTCGAGTACAACACCCAGTTCGCCCCTATCGGTTAATGCCTCCATAAAGGCATCGGTAATATCCTTACGGTCAGTTTCCAGCTGCCGCTGGCTGTCCTGCTGCTGAATTATCACCGCAATTTTCGCCAAGAGTTCCTGGGGATCGCAGGGCTTGACGATATAGTCAAAACCACCAGCCAAATACCCTGCCAGCCGCTCCTCGTTGCTCGCTT
>CBIMZH010000433.1:0-3253 GCA_966248255.1 uncultured Cellvibrio sp. | reverse complement strand
CAGGCCAACAACCGCAGCTATATCACCATTGCCGTCGGCTGTACCGGCGGCCAACACAGGTCAGTCTATTTAAGCGAGCGCCTTAAAAAGTACTTCGATCAGTTTTTTAGCGATGTCCAGGTACGCCACAGGGACATTAACAAGCATCAAAAGCACTAAATTATGCCCAGCGCCATCCTCGACATTACCAATAAGCGCGGCCTCCACGCCCGCGCTGCCGCCAAGCTGGCAACCCTGGCCAATCAGTTTCAGGCCAGAACCCAGGCTCGCGTCGGCGAAGGCAACTGGGTGGATGCGCGCAGTGTCATGTCGTTAATGCTGCTCGCTGCCACCCAGGGCACCCGCCTGGAGGTCAGCTGCGAGGGCGATGACAGCGATTCCGCACTGGATGCCATAAGCGCCCTTATCGCCGACAAGTTTGAAGAGGGCGAATAAACCCCTGGTGCAACTGACGGTTGCCATATCCCCCCTTTTTGCCTACCCTGTGCGACCTTTTTACCCTGACCTGGCGCTCTGCTAGAGTTAATGGCACCAACTCTTCCCTGGAAGTTAAGTTCCCATGGTTTACGAATACGACGATATCAACCCGGATGATTACATCCGCAGCAAATCCCAGGTTAAGCGTGAAATGCACGCACTTCAGGCCTTGGGTGAAAGCCTGATCTATATGAACGACAAGCAGTTGGCGCAGATTCCAATGAGCGAAGAGCTTATTGATGCCATCAATATCGCGCGCAAAATGCCGCCCAAAGACGCCCGCCGCCGCCAGGTTCAGTACATTGGCCGACTTATGCGCGAGGGCAATCACGAGGAAATCCAGGCGGCGGTGGACAAGATGCAAAACCGCAACGACCAGTATGTGCATCGCCAGCATCAAATAGAGCGCTATCGCGATTTGTTAATTGAGGGTGACAAGGCCACCTTTCAAACCCTGGTAACCAGCTGCCCGGGCATAGATGTCCAACACCTGCGCCAATTAATTCGCTCGGCGCAAAAAGAGCGGGAAGAGAACAAGACCCCGGTCAACGCGCGCAAACTCTTTGGCTTTATTCGCGACCAGCTCGCCCTGCAGGATTAATACCCCGCCCCGCAAAGCTTTCATTGAATAGCGGCAAGTTCAGGAGGCTCAGCCTCCTGGCGCCAGCCCTAAAGCGCCGGCTAAAAGCCGCCAGGCGCCAAGCCATCAGATTTGACAGCTGGCGTTAATGGAAGGGGATTGGGCGAGTCAAGTGCAGGTTTCTGCGCCTTAGGCTCGCCGTCACGCAATTGATCTTCACTTTCAAACAGACGATCGAAGGCCATTTTGGGGTTATCCCAATCGCCGGAGATGGTGTAACTGATGCTGGTCACCTGATCCACCTGCTTTTTAAACAGCTTGCTGACCACATAAATACCCGCTGCGGCGGGCAAACCGGTTGCTAATGCGGCGAAAAAGGTCAGGTTACCCGCAACCGGCAGGGTGGCAATTAAACGAGTTTTCAGGTTTTCCTGACGCAGATCCACATTGCCCACCATCTGCAGTCGACTGGATGGCCCGCGCACTACCAGCGGCGTTTCAAACTTCATCACCCCGCGCTCAAAACTTACATCGCCACTAATCTCGTCGTAAGCCAAGCCGCCCTGATAGAGGTCGGAAAAATCCAGACGCATACGCCTTGCGATAGAGTCAAAGTTAAGCACGGACATCAGGCGCAAAATACCGTCACCGGCACCGGCATCGCGTTTAAAGCGGCCCTTTTCAAACCAGAGATTCATTTCGCCACTGATATCAACCAGCTGGAAATCCTCCGGTGTTCCTGGCCAATGGACATCCGCGGCAAAGCGGGCCGATTTGCTCTCCAGGGTATCCGGCTTGTCCCACTGGCGCATAACATCAGCTATATCACCTGCGGAAATGCCACCAATAAACCGACTTTGCATCCCCTGGTCAGTTTCCTGCCAAATCAACTTGGCACCGTCCAGCGAGTTTTTAGCACCGCTGATCGTCAGGCCGCGAATACTGCCGTGAATTTTATCGATTACCACGCCCTTGCGGTTGGGGCGCAACTGCAGCGACCAGCTACCGTAGTTATCCTGATCGACAAAGAGTTCCTTGACTGCAATATTGGCCAAAGGCAGTTCGCGCGGATTAATCAGTGGCGGCGGTTCAGCCTGAGTTTCGGCCAGAGTATCTGATGTTTTGTCGCCGCCCTCGCCCAATTCCGCCTGGGTCAGATTCAGGTGCTCCAAATCCACTTGCAGGGGCATTTGCGTTGACTCAGGAACAACAACCTGCCCGGCAACCCTGGGGTTTTTCACGTCCAGATGCCAACCTTCACGATCGCGGCGCGCGGCTACGGCAAGATTTTGAAAATGGACACTGCCCAGATCATAGCGGCCCAGAGTGACCTGGGTGCGAAATTTAAGCCCGGCCAACAAGCTGGGATCATCCTCTGTTTCCGCCGCGGCATTGGGGGTCAATTGCGCCTGATAGCCCTGGTAGCGGTTTAACACCTGGGTCCAGGTATCCAGATCAAACCCCCCTAGATAGCCGCTAACCAAAAACTCTGGGGTGGCGTTTAATTGGGCCTGATCACCCAGCGCGATATTGGCGTTGAGCAGCTTGCCGGCGCCCTCCTGGCCGCGCTCGAGCAGCAGCTGGGTCTGGGCCAAATCGCCATAATTCAGGGCAATCAGCGCCTGTTGCTGCTGCAGCCAATAATCGAAATGAAACTTGCGTGTGGCACTTGCCGCCTTGCCAAAAGGCGCGGGCAAATCCAGGGTCACACCGCGCAAATCCGAATCCACTGCCACATGGGCAAATGCCCCTGCGGCAAATGCATCAGGGGTAAACAGCGCCTCGCCATCTGGCTGGCCTTTTGGGCGTGAGTGGTTCAGCGTGACCTGAGTTTCATAGGGAATTTTGCCTTTTAGGAAGAGCAATTCCGGGCGCTGACTCCAGCGTGCCAGATCGTCCGCGTCCACCTGTCCGCTCAGGGCGATTCGAGTTTGATGCTGATTTTTGTCCACCAGGCTGGAAATTGTCGCCACTACCGGCTCGCCCCAGAGACTCGCCTCCAAGCGATTGGCCGTTAACCCCTGGTGATTGTTGTAACTGATATGACCAACCAGGTTTTGCCCCTGAAGGTTCAAATTACTCAGTGCAAAACTGGGCGCCAGCAGATCAACATCTACCTGCTGGCGGGAATCCCCGGGGGCAGCCTCGCCGGTGCCCAAAGGTATGTCCAGATCCACCTGGGTGTGGATGCTGCCA
>CBIMZH010000432.1:0-3255 GCA_966248255.1 uncultured Cellvibrio sp. | reverse complement strand
CCTCCTGCTCCGCCTCTACGCGCAGGTATTCATCATCGCCCTGGGTGATTTCCAGGCGCGCATCGCCACCGGCGTAAATCTCGTTAAAGTCCTTGACCGGAAACACCTGGGCGACGCGGTTTTCGGCCCAGAGGCCGGGGCTGAGTAACAAGAGGCTGGCAAGCAGCGACCAAATAAGCGGATTTTTACTGACTGGGTTCATATCAACTCCATTGCAAAACAAGGATTGGGTATCTGACGAATCTGACCTATTGGATGCAACCTGGCTGGCGTTTGGATTCAAGCCTCTGCAAAAAAATCTCTCCGATGCAAAAATCAGCCAAAAGCCAAAGTGTGCACTGCGTCAAAAACCGCCGCAAAGCCGCCTGGGCGCCAGTGCCCGGGCAGATTTCGACTCACAGCCGGGCGCCAATTACAAGTCTGGCAAGGCCGCGCAAATTGGGGATAATGACCGGCTTTCGCGTTCCCGGGTCTGCGCACCTGCAGATTCAGGTTTTGGTTAAATCCGCATTCTTGCCGTAACACGAGTTACCCGATTATGAGCAACCTCAATATTGTCATTCCCAGCATTTCCAAGCGCATTGCCGACGAATTAAACGTTCAAGAACAACAAGTTAGCGCCGCCGTCGGGCTGCTGGATGAAGGCGCCACCGTGCCCTTTATCTCGCGTTACCGCAAAGAAGTGACCGGTGGCCTGGACGACAGCCAGATGCGTACCCTGGAAGAGCGCCTGCGCTATTTGCGCGAAATGGAAGAGCGCCGCGCCGCGATTCTTAAATCCATTGGCGAACAGGAGAAGCTGACCCCGGAGCTGGAGCGCGATATTCTCCTCGCCGATACCAAAAACCGCCTGGAAGACCTCTACCTGCCCTACAAGCCCAAGCGCCGCACCAAAGGCCAGATCGCCAAAGAGGCGGGTCTGGAGCCACTGGCCGAAGCCCTGCTGGCCGACCCCAGCCTCGCCCCCGAAGTGGAAGCAGCCAAATACTTCAACGCCGAGCACAGCATTAACGATGTGAAATCTGCCCTCGACGGCGCCAAGTACATCCTCATGGAAAAGTTCAGCGAAGACGCCGAGCTGCTCGGCAAGCTGCGTAACTTCCTCCAGACCGAGGCCACCCTGAGCGCGCGCGTTGCTACCGGTAAAGACACAGACACTTCGCAAGAGGTGCAAAAATTCCGCGATTACTTTGAGCACGACGAGCCGCTTAAATCTGTACCCTCGCACCGCGCCCTGGCCATGTTCCGCGGCCGCAACGAAGGCGTGCTGACTATCGCCATTAAAGTCGGTGATGAAGAAGCGAGAGTCGGTCACCCCTGCGAAACCATGATTGGCGAACACTGGCAAGTGCGCGACCAAGGCCGCGCGGCAGACTCTTGGCTCGCCGAAGTGGTGCGCTGGACCTGGCGAGTGAAACTGCTCACCCATTTGGAAACCGACCTGCTCGGCGAGCTGCGCGAAAAAGCCGAAGAGGAAGCAATTAAAGTCTTCGCCTCCAACCTTAAAGATTTGCTGCTGGCCGCACCCGCTGGCCAAAAAGCCACTATCGGCCTGGACCCAGGTATGCGCACCGGGGTGAAAGTGGCGGTAGTAGATGCCACCGGCAAGGTGCTCGACCACGGCGTTATGTACCCCACGCCGCCGCTGAATAAAATTGCCGAATCCGAAGCCATGCTGGTCGCCCTGTGCAAAAAGCACAATGTCGGCCTGATCGCCATTGGCAACGGCACCGCCTCGCGCGAAACCGAAAAATTCGCCAAGGATGTGCTCAAGGCGCACAAAGACATTAATGCCAGCACCGTTATCGTCAGCGAAGCCGGCGCTTCGGTGTACTCCGCCTCGGAATTTGCCGCGAAAGAATTCCCCGATTTGGACGTGACCATTCGCGGAGCCATTTCTATCGCCCGCCGCCTGCAGGACCCGCTGGCAGAGCTGGTAAAAATTGACCCCAAATCCATTGGTGTAGGCCAATACCAACACGACGTATCCCAATCGCAACTGGCGCGCTCGCTGGATGCGGTCGTTGAGGACTGCGTAAACGCCGTGGGTGTGGAAGTCAACACCGCCTCGGCGGCACTGCTCGCGCGCGTCTCCGGTTTGAACACCACTATCGCCAATAATATTGTCGAATTCCGCAACCAGAACGGTGCGTTTAACTCGCGCAGCGCGCTGAAAAAAGTACCGCGCCTGGGCGATAAAACCTTTGAACAGGCCGCGGGCTTTTTGCGCGTTGCCGGTGGCGACAACCCACTGGACGCCTCTGCCGTTCACCCGGAATCCTATTCCGTGGTAGAAAAAATCGCCGCCAAAAACAGCCGAGAAATTAAAGGCCTGATTGGCGACTCATCCTTCCTGCGCGCGTTGAAAGCGGTTGACTACACCGACGAAAAATTTGGTGTACCGACGGTGACTGACATCATCAAAGAACTGGACAAGCCCGGCCGCGACCCGCGCCCGGAATTTAAAACCGCCCAGTTCCAGGAAGGCGTAGAGGAAATCACCGATCTGGTGCCAGGCATGATCCTCGAAGGCACAGTCACCAACGTCACCAACTTCGGCGCCTTTGTCGATATAGGCGTGCATCAGGATGGCCTGGTACACATCTCCGCCCTGTCACACACGTTTATTAAAGACCCGCGCGAAGCCGTTAAAGCTGGCGATATTGTGAAAGCCAAGGTGATGGAAGTGGACGTAGCGCGCAAGCGCATCGCCCTGTCGCTGCGCCTGGACGACACTCCCGGTGAAAAAGTGGAAGGCAATAAGGGTAAAGGCGGTGGCGGCGGCAACAACCGCATGTCGCAAAACCAGCAGAAGCAAGCGCAAAAAAATAACCCAGCCCCAAGCATGGGCAGCATGGGCGCACTGCTGCAGCAGGCGTTAAAGAAAGGTAAATAACGCAATACCCGTAGGTCGGAAAAGCCACAGGCGCCTTCCGACACAAGACCAAAATTCGATAGTGAATTAAGGGATCAGGTGTCGGAAGGCGCTGCGCTTTTCCGACCTACAGAATTCAAAAATTTACGATGCACCACTGAAGGCCGCATGCGCGCGGACATATAGGAGCGCGCGCCCAAGCCTTCTGCATCGATTCAATGGCGGACGTCGAGGGCGAGAAGCGCCCGCCATTGTCAGTTGCTTGCCAAAGGAATTGGAGCAACCCTAAAAAATCTCCCCACCGTTTAATTGCCTCAGTGCCCTCCCTCAAGTTCGCGCTGGTGTTTTTTATTTATTATTACAGGAAGACTTTTATGAGC
>CBIMZH010000431.1:0-3263 GCA_966248255.1 uncultured Cellvibrio sp. | reverse complement strand
CCGATACCTTCGACGCGCACCACCTGGTGTGCGCGCAGCACGCCACGCTCCTCCAGCACCAGGCCAACGAGCTTGCTCGGGCAACCGGCGGCGCGCTGCGCCCGCAGCGCCGGGCGCCCGATGAAGTCGCGCTCGGCTGGCTCCCAGGCGATGGTCCAGGCCATATTGGCGGCCAGCGGGCTGACCTGTTCATCCATGTCCTGGCCGTAGAGGTTCATACCCGCCTCGAGGCGCAGGGTGTCACGGGCGCCAAGGCCGATGGGCGAAATACCAGCACCGACCAGGTCATTGAGGAAGGACACCACCTCGGTCACTGGCAGCACGATTTCCAGGCCATCTTCGCCGGTATAACCGGTACGCGCGATGAACCAGTCCCCCTCGGGCAGGCCCTGGAATGGCTTGAGCTCGTGGATCAGTGCGGCACGTGCCTGGCTCAACAGTTCGGAAACGCGTGCGCGCGCCTTCGGCCCCTGAATGGCGAGCATGGCCAGATCGCGACGCTCGCGCAGTTGCACATCGAAATCGCTCGCCTGGGCATGCATCCACGCCAGGTCCTTGTCACGGGTACCAGCGTTGACCACCAGGCGGTAACCCTGCTCGGTGAGGTAAACGATCAGGTCGTCGATGACCCCGCCCAGCTCATTGAGCATGGCGCTATACAGCGCCTTGCCGGGGCTCTCCAGGCGGGCCACGTCGTTGGCCAGCAGGCGCTGCAGGAAGGCCTTCGCCTGACTGCCGCTCACGTCCACCACGCACATGTGCGAGACATCGAACACGCCGCACTCGCGGCGCACCTGATGATGCTCCTCCACTTGCGAACCGTAGTGCAGCGGCATGTCCCAGCCGCCGAAATCCACCATCTTGGCCCCCAGTGCCAGGTGCAGGTCATAGAGGGGGGTGCGCTGTCCCATGGGTTATCTCCTTCCGGGCTTGGCGAAGCGATTCAGACCCCCGAGAAGCTAGCTGCGTTGCCATTGCTGCTTTGAAAGTGGGCTCGAAATGCTCATGTACAAAAATACATTCCGCTTTCTCTCCCACTTTCGCCTTGCACTGGCGGCCTCGGCTACGCTTCTAGATGAGTCCTGTCGGGCTGCCCCGACTCGCGAATGGCGCGCATTGTAGCCGCATGCGTCCGGGGGGTCATCCTGGCTTCAGGTCGTAGGGCGGGTGCAACCCGCCATGCCCCGACACTGGCGGGTTGCACCCGCCCTACATCGTTGTCTTGATCAACCGAAACCGCGGGCCGAACGGCGGATCAGCAGGATCACCGGCAACAGGCCGACCAGCACCAGGGTCAGCGCCGGCAGCGAGGCACGCGCCCATTCGCCTAAATAAAAATATAAAATTTCACTGGCGTATTTTTAATCATTTTAAATTTTAATGATAAAAAATGACCATTTTTAGGTGTAACTGCGATTTTAAACTGTTTGATGATGAAACCGATTACATCTAAAATGGCGCAAGAGTGGTGTTTCTCTGGTGGGCGCCGCTCCTGGAAAAGCATTCACTTCCCGGCGGGAAAACGCGGTGGCTGATTGGCGCTTATTGGGCGCTGAAAGGCGGTTGCGGCGGACTTGTGCGGGAGGCTACCGATAAAACACATAAACAGATTCAAATCGGAGATTGAGGTGACCAATGCCTAAACTAATAACATTAACGAGCTTAAAGCCCCTACTGCTCACAACGCTCTGCGTAGGCTTGCTTAGCGGTTGTTTGGATGAATCCAAAACCAATACAGATTCCGTCAGCTATACCCCCGAGTATCGCGATTTGGGCGTTATTGCCGGTGATGATGCGGAATATCAGGTCGGTCAGTCGGTAACCCTGGCGGGTCGCCTGGTGGGTACAGTGACTGATCAAAGCGTGCTCTGGGAGCAGACCAGTGGCACACCCATTACCAGTGTGACTGACTGGACTTCGCCCAGCCTGCACTTCACGGCGCCAGCGGTAGATGGCCTGGAAACTTTCAAATTTAAAATCTCGGCGCGCGATACCGCGGGCAATATCATCGAAGATGGCGAAGGCAATCAGCTAGTCGATGAAGTGGAGGTGCTGGTCTACGACCCGACGGTGGTTATTACCCTGGAAGCGGAAAACAGCGATTTCGCCAGCCTTACCGGCGGCGCTACTCTGGTGGATAGCGGCGCTAACTACATCTCTGGCGCTGTGGGTTCACACACTGCCGACATCACCCCCGGTGCCAAGGTGGTTTACTCCATTCCCTCTGGCAGTCAGGTGGATGGCAAAACCCTGAAGGCCGGCTTTTATACCCTCTATGTGCGCTATGCCATTCCCTCGTCCTACGGCGGCAAGCAGGCGGTGATCAACACCAATGGTGTGGATGCCAGTGTGCAGTTCCTTGCCACCAGTTCCTGGAACAAGGCGCGCGTGGGCGTTATTAAACTTAACGAAGGCGCCAACACCATTACCGTGGGCGGCGGCTGGAACTACTATCGCATCGACAGTATTCAGCTGATCCCGGCACCTGCGCCAGCCAAGCCTTTGGCCGTTGCCTCGAAACTGGTGAATGCCAATGCGACCAGCGAAGCTAAAGACCTCATGGCCTTTTTGGTTTCCAACTACGGCAACAAAACCATCAGCGGTCAAACCCAGTCGGCCAATTACGATGACTTTGCCAAGGTGGAAGAGATCACCGGCAAGTCTCCGGCGATTTATGCGTTTGATTTAATTGAGTACTCCAGTTCGCGCATGGCCTGCGGCTCCCAGCCTGGCACCTTGAGCGAAGACATGATTGCCGAGCACAACAACCGCAACGTAATTCTCTCGCCCATGTGGCACTGGAACGCGCCTACCCATTTGCTTGATAGCGACTGCTCCGGCAGCGGTGAAACTGCCTGGTACTCAGGTTTTTACACCACCGCCAGCACTTTTGACCTGGCGGCAGCTTTGGCCGATACCAGCGGTGCGGATTATCAAGCCCTGATCAGCGATATGGATGCCATAGCCGCTGAGCTGCAAAAATTTAGCGACGCAGGCATTCCACTGCTGTGGCGCCCACTGCACGAAGCTGAAGGTGGTTGGTTCTGGTGGGGCGCGGCTGATGCGGCTTCCTTTAAAGCGCTTTGGCAATTGATGTATCAGCGCTTTACCGAAGTGCATCACCTCAACAATTTGATTTGGGTTTTCACGACGTCTGGCGATATGACCGAAGCCTGGTATCCGGGTGACCAGTATGTCGACATAGTGGGTTACGACGGCTACGACGGCAACAATGCTGACAATCCATTCAAATCGGAATTTGC
>CBIMZH010000430.1:0-3264 GCA_966248255.1 uncultured Cellvibrio sp. | reverse complement strand
ATGGCAGCTGGTTAGTGGGTTGGTCTCTCGGCGCTATGCTGGGGGTGCAGCTGGCGGCATGCTACCCACAAAAAATACGCGGCCTTATTTCCATGGCCGCCAACGCCAAATTTGTCGCCGCGCGCGATTATCCCGCCGCTATGGCCAGAGCCGTAAATCGCCAATTTAATGCGAGCTTTGCCGCTGATGCGCAGACGACTTTAAAGCTCTTTACCGGTTTATTAGTGCAGGGTGATGCCCTGGAGCGGGCACTGCTAAAGCAGTTTCGCGCTTTAGGGGTGCCAGAAACCAATGAACTTTGGCTGCAGGCGCTGGAGTTGCTCTCGACGCTGGATAATCGTGCCGCACTGACCGAATTAACAATTCCGCTACTGCATTTACTTGGCGAAAATGATGCGCTGGTCCCTGCTATTGCTGGTGAAAGCCTGCGCGCGCTTAATGCAGAACACCAGGTAAAAATATTTCCTGGCGCCGCCCATGCATTGCACTGGAGTCAGTCGGCACTGGTTATTCAAGCTGTGCGTGAATTTATCCAGCAGGCTGAGGTGCAAACGCAAATCCAATTGGATAAAAAGCGCGTAGCGCAGTCTTTCAGTCGCGCCGCCGCCAGCTACGATTCTGTTGCCGGCTTGCAGCGCGATCTGGGTGGTCAGCTGCTGCAAAAACTTCCGGTGCACATACAGCCGCAGCGGGTGTTGGATCTGGGCAGCGGTACAGGTTTTTTTACCGCCAAGCTGGCGGCGCAATTTCCGCAGGCGCAGATTATCGGCCTGGATATAGCTCAGGGCATGCTGGAGTTTTCGCGCAAGCAACAGCCGCAGCGGGATTGGCTGTGCGCGGATGCCGAGCAATTGCCCCTGGCAACCAATGCCATCGACCTGATTTTTTCCAGCCTGGCGGTGCAGTGGTGCAACAACCTGCCCAAGCTTATGGCGGAGATAGCGCGAGTCTTAACGCCTGACGGCACCTTGGCGCTGGCAACCCTCGGCCCGCGCACATTGCATGAATTAAAAACAGCTTGGCAGCAGGTGGATAATTTTGTTCATGTGAATCAGTTTGCGCCACTTGCGGATGTAGTAACTGCCGCTGATGCCGCTGGCCTGGAATTTAGTTTGCGCGAAGTCGCTGAGCCTGTGCTCTATTACGACAAGCTCAATGAGCTGACCCGCGAGCTAAAATCCCTTGGTGCCCATAACGTCAATGCCGGTCAATCCCAAGGGCTGACCGGGCGCGCACGCATTCAGCAATTTAAAGCCGCCTATGAATGTTTGCGTTGTGATGCTGGGCTGCCTGCCACCTACGAAGTTTTTTATTTGCTAGCGCACAAACGTTAATTTTTTTGAATTTTTAGCTATGGCCAAACACGCATTTTTTATTACAGGTACAGATACAGACGCAGGTAAAACCCTAGTGGCAACTGGCCTCTTGGCTGCCGCGCGGGCGAGGGGTTTATCCACTGCAGGTTTAAAGCCGGTAGCCGCGGGTTGCGAGGCAACCGAGCAGGGCTTGCGCAATAGCGATGCACTGCTGCTGCAGGCGCAAACCAGTATCGATTTGTACTACGAGCAAATTAACCCTGTGGCCCTGGCTGCGCCTATAGCACCACATATCGCCGCGCAGCGGGAAAAGCGCAATCTCTCCGCCGATCGCCTCGCCGGTTTTTGTCGCAGCTCCCTGCGCCTGGCGGACTTTACGCTGGTAGAAGGTGCAGGCGGCTGGCGAGTGCCGCTAAACCCCAGCGAAACCCTGGCAGATCTGGCGCGGGTATTACAGCTGCCGGTGATTCTGGTGGTAGGTATGCGCCTGGGCTGTATCAACCATGCGTTGCTCACCGCCGAGGCGATTCGCAATGATGGCCTGCAGCTGGCCGGTTGGGTGGCAAACCTGCGCGATGCGGATATGCCTGTGCTGCAGGAAAATATAGATACGCTAAAGGCGCGCCTGCCCGCGCCTTGTTTGGGTGTTGTTCCGGTGCTGCAAAATCCGTCCGCTGAGCTGGCGGCTGAGCATCTCGACTTGAGCTTGCTGGGGCTGTAATGAACTGCATTCGGGGAGTTGCGCTGCTGTTGCTCGCCTGCCTGTTTGGCTGTGCCTCCCAGTCAGGGCCGAGCAAAGTTCAAGTAGAGGATTACCCCTATCGCGTCTATGCCATTTATGAGGGCTGGCACACCAGCCTGTTGCTGGATGCGCAGCTGCTAAGGCCCTATTTGCCTGTGTTGGACGAGCAGCTCAAGGGGCGCGCCTATGTGCGCTTTGGTTGGGGCGATGGCGATTATTTTACCGGCAAAAGTAAATCCACTGGGGCGGCGGCCAAGGCATTGTTTTTTTCCGGTTATTCAGCGGTACAGCTGCTCGATTATCCCCAGTCGCCGCTGGCCAATATTCCCCGCGAAACCTGGGTGCCTCTGGCGATAAGTCGGCGCGGATTGCGGCAACTGGCCAGGTATCTGGATGACTCACTCGCGCGCGATAGCCAGGGGCAGTTAATGGCTTTGCCTGCTTACGAGCAAAATACCGGGTACTTCTATCGCGCCCAGGTGCGCTACGGCCTATTCAGCAACTGCAACACCTGGAGTGGCCATGCGCTGCAGGCCGCTGAGTTGCCGGTCAAAAGCCGCCTGCATCTCACTGCCCAGAGCGTGTTTAAACAGTTAAAGCAGATTTCGGCTGAGCAGTATAACCAGGGGCGGCTTTTGCCTGCGGATATGCTGCCTTGATCTGGCGATGAGTTATATGACGCCATTTTTTAAACCAAACTTGTCTTAAAAATCCCCCCTGATAGCGGCAGTTTTGCCTGTTTTTTAGTCATGCTCGCGCGTAAAATGAAGAGGATTATGGAGGAGTCTGCTTTTTAGCTTGAGTTAAAAGTGGGCTCTTTCGCGAATGCGCCTGAAGCTTGCACTAAGTTGGCGTCTAAAAATATGAGGTTTTAACAATGGACATAGGTTCAGTGGTAAACCAGGGGTTGATTGGCCTGCAGTCCAGTCAGGCTTCTATCAATCAGTCGGCACAGCAGATTGCCCAGGCGAGTGCGGCTCCTAAAGAAAATTCTGAGGGGGTAGATTTGGTCGAGCCGCTGGTTAATCTCAAGGTGCAATCCCAGGTGTTTGACGCCAATGCCAAGGTCATCAAAAGTGCTGATGAAACCCTGGGCACCCTGATCAATACCAAGGCATAGATAAAAAGAGTCGCCTATGTCGATCAATGCGCTGCCATCCAACTACGCCAATGCCGTGACGCCTTATGTGTCGCTCGGCAAGCCGC
>CBIMZH010000429.1:0-3268 GCA_966248255.1 uncultured Cellvibrio sp. | reverse complement strand
AAACGGCTCTTCGGTGGTTTTGGAGATATGTTCGTTAGTCACCGTGTATTTATCGGTGGAGCGTTCTTGATAGGTCATGGAGGCAAGCACCCCCAATTTGCCATCGGCAAAGGTGTTGCTCACCACAAAGGACGCTTGCGGGCTGGTGTCCTCACTGTTTTTTTCGTACATACCTTTCAGGCTGCCGGCAGCGTGAAAGCCATCAAAATCAAAGGGGCGTGCGGTAACAATGTTAATGGTGCCGCCCAGGCCACCTTCCTTCAAACCGGGATTTGAAGTTTTAAATACATCGACAGTGCGCACCAGCTCAGAGGCCAGGGTGTCGAAGCTGAACGCCCGCTCTTCGTTTTCACTGGCGGGAGAGCGGCCGTTAATCAGCACCGCACTGAAATCCGGGCCCAGGCCACGAATACTGACAAAGCGCCCTTCGCCGCCAGCGCGATCTATGGCCACGCCAGGAATACGCTGCAAGGAATCTGCAATGTTGTTGTCGGGGAACTTGCCCAAATCTTCGGCAGCAATACTGTCGCTCACCAAGTCTGAATTACGTTTCATATCCACGCTGCGGCTGATACTGCCAGCAATACCCGTGACTACGACTTCCTCCAGGCGATCATTCCCACTCGATTCCGCCGCCTGCGCTCCACCCAGCGCCAAAGTTGAGGCCATGGCAGAAATAATAACCAATGACAATTTTGATCTTGCGAACATAACGCCGTCCTCCTCGGACTTTTGTAATCGTTTATTGAGTGCTTTTTGTTCTCTCGCTGGCCTATTGCCAGGTGGATTAATCCAGAGCGTCGTATCGAGGAGGGGGTTAGACCCCCAGCCTACAATGGCTTTTCAGACTATCCATGCCCCGCCGTTTTAAGGAGCAGTAATGGGACACTCGCTAAACCTATCCCAGGGCCATCCCAGCCTCACAACTCTTGAGGCGACCTTACCCAGGTTCCAAAAGGACGTCGATTCACTTTAACAAATCACTCAAAATGCGCCGAGCCAGTTTCGACACAAAAGTGAACCACTTTATTAAGTTATTGATTTTTAAAATTTTTTATAGAAATTTACAGGAACGCCGCAAGTGAACAATGCAAAGACTTGAGAGCAAAAAATAATCTGTAGAGGGCAGCCAAGCTGCAAACAATACAACCGCATTCAATATATAGAGGGCATAAGTTAAACCTTGGGGACAAGCAATCAGCCTGGAGGACGCCTCAGCTATCGGCCTTCCTCTATTGGCGCAGAGCAAACCCAGGCGCGAATATTTTTTATACAAAAATATGGAAAGCCGCAAAAAAGCCGAACAGTGAAACCGATCAATTTTCAGCCTCTCCGCTAAGGCTTATAGATGCCCCCTTGTCGCCAATCAGCTGATAAACTCCGATGCAAACATCAGCAATACCAGCGCAACAAGCCAACTCGGCCGCAACCTGGGAGCTCCAACTTTGAAGCCCTTACTGCCCATCCACGAAGCGATTGTTAAACACCAGCATGATCGCCTGCAGGATTTGCTTGCTGCAGGGGCTGATACCCAAGCGCTCACAGCCAATGGGCGCACGCCCTTTGCGTTGGCGGTTTTTGTGCAAAACCTGCGAGCTATGACATTGTTGGCGGGGTCTAGCGCTTTGCTTGAAGCAGATGAGGCTATTTGGCTTAGCGCTATTCGCCGTGGCGATTACGGGCTTGTTGATGTGCCGCCAGCGCGACTAACAGTCAACCTCTGCGATGAATTGCTACAGGCACACACCGGTTGCTTTTATCAGTTACCACATGACTACCAGCACATTGACAATCTACTGGAACGCTGTCGATTGCGACCTTCGCTAATTGCCCTGCTGCCACAAACGATTCGCGAACAGGAAAGTTTTTATTTTCCGCTGCTGGCTAAAACCGGCATTGAGCACTGGCCTCGCCCCTGGCCGGATGCGCTCATAGATGCGGCCTTAGCAGCCGAGCCGCGCAACTTTCGTGCACTGGAGGACAGTGAAAAAACCTTGGCTCGCTGCCGCGCTTATCTCACCACCAAAAGCAGCCACTTAAGCCATGTGCCCCTGAATTTGCGCGATGCCGAGCTGTGTAAGCTTGCGCTGCAATACAGCTACAACCTTGAAGCTGTGCCTGAGTCGGTATTGGATGATGAAATGATTGTGCAAGCGCTTATGAATTTGCAGCAGGCGGTAGATAGCTGGAAAGCAAATCCAGCTACGCGATTTAGCGCACCGGCACTCCACAGTGACGCGCTCGCGCGCCTGCCACGCCATTTGCGCAGTTATCAAATCTGTTTGGATTGCGTAAGCCAAAACCCCATGGCCCTGTGCCATGTGCCCGATGAGCACAAAACACTGGCGCTGTGTTGTGCTGCACTTGAAGGGCGGACTCTGATTAGCTTTCAGCTAAACGAATTGCTTGACCTTATGCCCGAGACCCTGCGCGAGAAGGTGCGAACTACCGCGCTTTTTCATCGCCATATTCAGCCAGGCGAAGTAGATTTTTTACGCTCTAGGTAAGACATTGCGCAGCGATATACTGCTTTGCGCACACACCTTAAAAACTTCCTCGCCGTCAATAAACACCCTCGCTATTTAGAAGCGCCCCCCTTTAAAAACGCCAGAGCAGTTTCTGCAAAGGGAATCTGTTCATCATAAATAGGAACGTGAGCACCTCCGGGAATTAGCCATAATCTGGCGTCAACTATAGCGCTGCAAATAGCCTGGGCAATGTCGGTTGGGAAGAAGTTATCTTGATCGCCATGAATAACCAGAGTGCGCGCACTGATTAGGGCGAGATGCGGTGCAGAAAAGTTCATATCATCGTAGTTGCTATGCAGCGCATTAAACTGGGCAATCAGTTGACTGATCTGCGCTTCACCACGGGTTGCGCACTCCAGGTACATGAGTTTCACCTCCGGCGGCATAGTCGCCAGAGAAACCCGGCGCATTATCGCCCTGGCCTGATCGGGGAAGTGCGATGTAGCACTAATCAGCACCATAGCGCCGATACGACTCGGCTGGCTGGTCGCCATATGCAAAAGCACCATGCCGCCACTGCTAATGCCCATCGCCTGGAATTTCTCCAAGCCCAGGCTATCGAGCAACTTAAATACATAGCTCGCTGCCGCTTTGTGGGTGAAGCTGTTGCCGGGATTGGTTGAATAGCCGTGTCCGGGCAAGTCCACCAGAATTAACCGGTAGTGCCTGGCCAGCTGCTCAACAAAGGGAGCCCAATTTTTGCTGGAGCCACCAAAGCCGTGCAATAGCAGCAGCGGCTC
>CBIMZH010000428.1:0-3273 GCA_966248255.1 uncultured Cellvibrio sp. | reverse complement strand
TACGGTGGCTGATGCCTGGTCTACCGCACTTAATTGCCTGGGCAGCAGCGAAGGCATGCAGGTCGCCAATGACCATGGCATAGCGGTGCTGTTTATCGATCAAAAAGGCGATCAGCTGCTGGAGTCAGAGAGCCGGCCGCTGCAGCAAATGACCGATGTGGAATTTATTCAGCCCTAAATTTTTTGGCCAGTTGGCGATACTTTTTTTGCGCCGGGGCAATTGATTCACGAACGCGAGGGCTCTTGATTCAGGGACGCGAGGGCTCTTGATTTAGGGATGCGAGGGCTCTGGCCTCAGCGCAAAAAATTCTGCAGTTCATTGCGAATATATTTTGCTTCAATCCACTCGCCCAGATGCTCGCTGAGATAGCGAATAAAATTCTGCGCCGCCACAGGTAAGCGCCTGTCCCCCTGGCGCACCAGATACCAGTGGCTGGTGAGCGGAAAGCCGCGCACATTCACTATGGCCACCTTGGCCTGCGCCTGCGCCAGCGTGTGTTCGGAGAGCACGGCCAGCCCCAAACCCGTCTCCACACTTAAACGAATCACCTCATTGCTCTCGATTTGCAGGGTTTTATGCAACTGCAGATTTTGCTCGCGCAGCCAGTTTTCAAACACCAGGCGGGTCGCACTGCCCGGCTCGCGCATTAAAAAGCGCTCGTTGCACAGCTCGGCAAAGTCCACTTGTTTAGCTCGCGCAGCCCAGTGATCCGGCGGCGCAATCAGCACCAGCGGATTACTTAAAAAGCGGCTGCTGACTACCCTGTCGCCGGTGGGCGGATGGCTGAATAAAAACAGATCGTCCGCCTGGTTATTAAAGCGCTGTAACACGCTGCCGCGATTGCCAATATTGAAAGTGACATCCACCCCTGGATACTGCTGGGCATAGGGGCTGAGCAGACGCGGCAAAACATATTGCGCCGTTGTCACCACCCCCAGGCTGAAGTGGCCGCGATTACCCTGGGCGGCCTCACTTAAAAAACTGTCAAAGTCTTCAAAACGGCCCAGTGCATCCAGCGCCGCCTGGTAGAGCTCCCGACCGACATAAGTCGGTTTATAGCCACCCTCGCGCAGCTCCAGCAGCTCCTGTCCCACCGCCTCCGCCAGGCGTTTGATTTGCAGGGAAACCGTGGGCTGGGTGAGATGCAATTGCGCCGCCGCCTGGGACACAGAACCGGTGCGAACTACTGCGATATACACCTGCAACAAACGAAAAGTCAGATGGCGAATATTCACCCTATACCTCCAGCTAAATCGACCGGATTGGAGCAACCCAAGCACATAGATAATTATCTATTAATAATAAATTAAACATTAATTATCTTAAATTTAATTGCTAACAGAAAATAGCCGGGCGCCCATTAATCAATACCTAGATTTAGGAGATGTACATGCCCGATATAGTGATTTTGTTCTTTCTGCTGGGGATTCTGGCCGGCGTCGCCAAGTCTGACCTTAAAGTGCCCAAGGCAGCTTATGACACCCTGAGTATTCTGCTGATGCTCACCCTCGGCCTTAAAGGCGGCTTGGCGCTGCATGGGCGCCTGAGCCTGGCGCTGCTGCCAGAAATATGTGCGGTGCTCGCCCTGGGCGGCCTAATCCCTCTGCTGATTTACCCGGTTGCCCGCAAACTACTGAAATTGGATGCCGCCAACAGCGCCAGCCTGGCCGCTCATTACGGCTCTACCAGCGCAGGCACCTTTGCTGTCGCCCTGGCGGTCGCCGAAGCCGCCAATATGCCCCTGGCGCCCCAGACGACTCTCTACCTTGTTTTGTTGGAGCTACCAGCAATTCTGGTGGGCATTATCCTCTACCGTAAATTCGGCGAGCCGGTAGCGGTGAGTGGCACTAAAGCCATGCTGCACGAAGCCTTTACCAGCCGCGGGGTACTGCTTTTGGCCGGCGGCCTGATCATTGGCTGCCTTTACGGCCCCGAGGGCAGCAAAGAGGTCACCCCTCTATTTATCGGTGCTTTTAAAGCGCTGCTCGCGTTGTTTTTATTGGAGATGGGCCTGTGCACCGCAAAAACGCTCTATCCCCTTCCCTGGCATCAATGGCGCCTGTTTAGTTTTGGGCTGCTGGCGCCCGGCATTTTAGGCTTGCTGGGACTGGGGCTGGGGTTAACCCTGGGGCTTCCCAGTGGCAGCCTGCTAGTACTCACCGCCCTTAGCGCCAGTGCCTCCTATATTGCCGCTCCCGCCGCCATCGCCAGTGCCATACCCAAGGCGGATATTGGCCAGGCTATGCTGGCCTCTCTGGGAGTAACCTTCCCCTTTAACGTGCTTTTGGGCATTGGGCTTTACCAACAGCTGATCCTTGGACTGAGTTAACCTCTACCACACTTTCTCTAACATCCCTCTCGCCCTAATTGCCCCTGGACGGACTGCCAGGGGCAAGATTACAAGCGCCAACTCATCCCCTCGCCTTTTCGCCAGCGGCGTCAAAACGGCCTCTCTAACAGCCTATTTACTTTGCTAAAACGGTTATTAAAGAAATTGTTTTAAATCCTTTGAAAAACACGCAAATCAAAAAAACTATTTTTAATTTTTTTCAAATACTCCAGCACTAACCAAATTTTTTCACATTCCTAAACATTCCTAACAGGCCATCAAATTTCATTGTTTAAGCGTCTGGGTTCAACGGATTTCTTCTAAAATTTATGGTGCAGTTTTTAACAACACAATTCCCAAATTTACGTATATCAACCTTATCGTTTATTACTTTTTGGGGCACGGACAGGTCTGTCTTCTGGAGGTATGAAAATGGACAGAAGTACTACGAGTCGTCTGGGTGGGATCTTAATTGAAAAGGGAATGATTACCCGTGCGCAACTGGAAATTGCCATCCAGGAACAGGCGCGCCGCCGCACCCTGATTGATCCAGCCGACAAACAGGCGCTGCAAGCCACCGTACTGGGTGAGGTGTTAATCGATTTAGGCTTTATCACCCGCCTGCAATTGAAGCGCAGTTTGAACTGGCAGATGTTGCTGCGCAAAATGACCATCGCCATGAGCCTGGTCGCCCCCCTGATGACACTGGGCAGCCCCACTGCCTTTGCCGCCAAGCCAGTCAAATCCAGCTCCAGCTCCAGTACAAGCTCTGTCAGCTCCTCCAGCAGTTCCTCTACTCCGAGCAGCACCTCTTCCAGCAGTGTCGTATCCAGCAGCTCTGTAGCTAGCAGTTCAACCGCTACTGCCGCTAGCTTGCCGCTGACTATTCAGGCGGAAAATTACACTGACATGTATGGCATCCAAACCGAAACCACTACCGATA
>CBIMZH010000427.1:0-3273 GCA_966248255.1 uncultured Cellvibrio sp. | reverse complement strand
AGATTTACCATCCAGAGAAACGCCTTTGTATTCAGCTCAGGTCTTGCGCTCTTTTCCGTACATATTCTCTACCGTTTTCGGTGAGCAGTCATCGGTAAAGCCGCTGATTGCCCCCAGGGTGACAAAGGTGCCGGCAATTTTTGCGCGGCCCATGTCAGTGCCCAGGTTGGTGTAGACGCGACCATTGTGCGGCTGATGACAGGCTGCACAGTTTTGCGCAAACAATGCCTGACCTTTTTTGGCTAAATCCAAATCCACCGGATAGGGATATACTGCCGCTGGCATTTTATCCAACACTTCTTCAGCAAAGGCGGATACGCGCACATCCACATTTTCAAACCCTATGGTGAGCTGCGCGGCGATGTTTTTATACATGGGCAGCGGAATATGCCCTGTCCACTGGCCACCGCCATCGATCAACTTGGTCTTATCGGCATTCCACAGCGGGTCGTGCAGGTTTTGCTCCCAGACCGCCATTATATCGGTCAGCCCGTAGCTGGGCGGCAGCGCCAGGCTGGCGAAGGGCCTGGTGTACCATTTGCTTTTAAAATTGGCGTTCGCCTTGATGGTATTAAAACCTATGGCATCCTCAGTGCCGGGCAAACCGTCCAATAGCAGCTGGCCACCGCCGGGATAATACTTGGCGACAAAATCAGTCCAACCCTGATAGATCCAGGTTTGGTGATCGACAAATTTAGCCACATAGTCAGCAGCATTTTTTTTGAACAAATCAATTTGCTGTTGTTCGTAAGCAGCGTCAAACGCGCGCCTCTCAATCGCGTAATTTTTATAGAAGAAATTTGGATCTTCGCGGTGCGCACCATCCAATGCCGCGAGAACCTTCTTGGTGATAGTTTCCAAGCGCTTGCGCTGATCAGTTTCGCCGCCAGCCATTTTTTTGATGGATTGCGCCACCCGCTTGCGATAGCCAATCACGTTAAACTCGGCGTTAATGCCACCATCCAAATAATAGTAACTGCCATCCTCGCGGCGCAGCCTGCCAATATGGCAAGCACCGCAGCCGAAGGAGGCATAGTCGATATTGCCCGCGGCATCAACACGGGAGAGGCCACTAAAGCCCATGCCCCGCGGCACCGGCGAGCCCGGATTGCGCGCGTCATTAAATAGCCCCATGACACTCATAAAATCATCGCCTTGGCCCCAGTATTCGGGCGCCAACACCGGCAGCAATTTTAAAATCAAATAGGGAATACCATCGCTTTCGCTCTCGGGAAAATTGGCAAAGCGATCAAAGGCAATGGCGTAGTCCTGCAGGTGTTTATCGTGCGCTTGAATTTGCTGCTGCTGGTAGGCAACCCAGTCAGCGGGTAGAGGTTTGACATAGGCCGCGCCCTCAGGCGCGGCCAATGGCTCAGCAAAGCCACCAGACAGGTAGTACAAAAACACACTGGCGGCGGCCGCCAGAATGGCGACCAGAATTAACAATTTTTTCATGGGCAGGCTCCAAACCGCCCAGCCGTGGCTGGTGCGGTTTCCTTTTGGATAAGAAAGAAATTATTTCGTCCAGCTAAGCGGATATGACTCGGGGAAAGGCCCAGCTTTATAATTGATATCGCCGTGATTCTGCAGCTCTTCAAGCAGTAAAACCTGACGCACCATTTCCGGAATCATTTCCATGCCCACGTACTTGCCCAGGCAATCGTGAGGACCAAAGCCAAAGTTGAAGTTGTGATAAAAATTGCGTTCGGGATCGAACTCGTCCGGGTTATTGTAGGCATAGTTATCAAACATGGCCGACTGGGTTAACACCAGCACATTGGTGCGCGCCGGTATTTTAGTGGCGTAAGCTGTGCCCTTGGCCAACTCATATTCCGTCGATGTCTGACGAAACATATAGGGGCTGATAGGTACATAGCGCAGAGCTTCCCACACCATATTGTCAAACAGTTTGGTGTTGTTGCTCGCCGCAGCTTTTGCTTGCGCTAATAACTCAGGGCGCTTGAGGAAAAAATCTATGGTTTGGCAAACTGCCTGGGAGGTAGTTTCTATAGCGCCAATTAGCAGGCCACCGGCATTGACGCCCACACGCACCAAATCAAACTCCACTTGTGCAGCAAAACTGGAGCGCAGCATACGGGTTACTACATCGTCTTTGGCAATGGGGGCTTTTTTGCCAATGAGCGCCAGGGCAATGCCCTTGAGCATACGCCAACCGATAAGCAGTAGGTTTTTGGTTTCTTCCAGCTTCACCATGGCCAGTTTGCGCACCATGGTTTTTTTAATGTATTCGCCCAGAGCGAGAGTTACCCGATTGTGATTGTCGGTAATATATTGGGTCAGCTCAGGTGAATTTAAATCGAAGGGCTGATTGTGAAATACGTCATATTGATTCCAAAAAGACCACTCGATCAGATCTTTTTTCTCCACCTCATCCAGCCCAAAATACTCCTGCACTAAAGTCGCGGGAACCATGCGGCAGTAGTTGTAAACAATATCTATATTGCCTTGCGCCTGCTGCAAAATGCTCTGACACGCTTTGCCCACCAACTGACGAATGCGCGGCAGGTCATTGCGATTGAGCATGCCCTGCATAAGGGATTTTTCGCGGTAGTGCAGCGCATCGTCATCGTGCGCCATTAAGTAACCTGGCTCAGTTGCGGTCACACCCATTTTGGGTTTGTACAAATCCACGGTAAAAATCTTGGGCATTTGCAACATATCAATCGCATCGGCATAGCGACTGACCAATACACATTCAGGGGTGACCAGGATGGGGCGCTGCTCGCGCAGCTGTTTAAAAAAAGGCAGAGGCTCTGTCATCATCCACTGGCGCACCAATGGATATTTATCGGCGGGGGCGGCTTGATCGTATTCCGCGAGGTAATCGCGAACCATGCCTTGATTAGCGGTGTTCATATTCCTTCTCCAGGTGAGATTTTTGCCCATTTCAGGCAAAGGGGTTGCTATAAAAATCAATCCATTGATTTGTTGACTGCACAAAAAATGCTTTAAGCGACAAACGACCGAGGCTTAAGCCGGTGCAGAAAAACTCTCACTAAGATAACAGAAGTTCACCAGGAATAAATGCCGCAAGGCAAGCAGCGGCAGGCGCAATATCGCCGCCGTATCACGACAAAAAAACGCAGCAATGGCTAATCGCGGAAAGCTTTAAGGCGCTCGTCTGTCGACGGGTGGGTAGCAAAGAAGTCGAGCAGTTTAGTGCCCTTGGCTTTATCTTCGGCAATCAACTTATCGCAGCGCGCTTTGCGCTCGGGGCTGATGGGCTGAGGCGCAGCAACCTGAGCGGCCTCA
>CBIMZH010000426.1:0-3280 GCA_966248255.1 uncultured Cellvibrio sp. | reverse complement strand
GCCCGCCGCGCCAGTTGCGAAAGCTGCCGTATAAGGTGCTTGCAGCAACCGCGCCCAGCGAAATACCCGTGGCGCTAGTCATTGGCAATTGGCCCAGTAACATCAGCAGTGGTACCGCGAATACAGAGCCACCGGCGCCTGTCAGGCCGAGTACCAAGCCGATAACTATGCCAATGGCGAGCAACATTTTTATGAAGGCCTTTTTCCTAAATGCTATTTATTTCGCGGAGCTATTGGTTCCAGGAAATTATTTGTTCCATGGCGCCTTGGCAATCAGCATGCCCATAGGGCAAATATCGGTGATGCCGGCAAAGGTCAGGCCAGCGCCAACAAAAGCGCTCAGGCCATAAAACCCAGGGTTAACCCAGGTGCCCAGGGCAACACCGGTAATCACCAGCAGGCCTGCCGCTATACGAATCTGGCGCTCCAGCGGAATTGCTTTGCGCGCGGTTTTGGTGATTTCCAGATTGGATTGCTTAACTGCATTCATGCCGCCTTCAATAATCACCAGCTCAGCGTCAATTTGCCCCTGCAGTTGCTCGGCGGCCATTTCCGCGCGCTTGCCACCCTGGCAGAGCAGATATACGCAGTTACCGTTTTTACCGCTCTTGGCGATCTCTTCTTTCAGCCGTCCGGCAGATAGCTCATGCAGGGGAATGTGCAATGTATCGGCCAGGCCAGCGGCTTTAATTTCCGCTGCAGTGCGCACATCGAGAATGCAGGCATCAGCGGCGCGTTTGGCCAGCAGGTCGATAGGGTGAATGCGTTTGTGGCTCATAGACATACCTAAAAATTTTAAAAAATCGGGTTCAGTTTTGCGGCTGACAGTAAATGGATTGCAGCAGGGCGATCACCTTGCTCGCATCTTCGCCTTCCAGGCGGTAATACACGGTTTGCGCCTCTTTGCGGGTACTGACCAGGCCGGCTTCGCGCAGGCTGGCCAGATGTTGCGACAGCGCCGACTGGCTTAAGGGCACGCGCGCATTCAGCTCGCCCACAGACATTTCGCCCTTATCGCCACTGCCCATCAGGGTGCAGAGGATCATCAGACGGTTTTCGTTGGCCAGCGCCTTGAGCAGGCTGGCGGCCGCCTGGGCGTGTACCTGCATTTCGCTCAGGGCGTTTATATCAATGGCTGGGCTGCTCATAGGGGCTCCTGCATTGGGTGTGAATTCATTATATTAGGTAAATATAAATTAGCAATATCTAAATTAGTGGTTTTCAAATAAATCGAATCTGCGATCCTGGGGCCTGGGCCGGGATTTGTCACTATCCTGACACCTAAAGTCGCTAGCCTTTGCCGCCAATAGCAGATCAAGGGCGACCTTATGGCCTTAGCCGAACTTCACAGCAGCAACAGCTGGGCTTATCAACTCAACCGTGTAAGCCACCGGCTGAGCCGTTTCAGCCACCATCTGGATAGCCACTGGCGGCGCTATCGCTGTGTGCTCGACTTTGGCCGCTACCAGCGCTATCGCCGCTGGCTGGCACAGCAAAATCGCCAGCTGCCGCAAAATCAGCCGCTGGTGCTGCTGGATTTTGCCGATAACCGCATTGATGGCCCCCAGGGGCGGCGCTTTTATCAGTTGTTTATCTACTTTGTGCGCGCCGGCTACTACCCGGTATTGCGCGCCAACTACCTGGCACTGCGCAATATAGAGTCGCGCCTTAAAGGCTTTTGCCTGCAGGAGGACTTTGCCGTGGTGGAGGAAATGGCGGAGCTTAAGCGGCCTTTTATTCGTGTCACCGACAAAGCCCATCCAATCGCCCATCCGCACTGCACCCAAACCATTCTGGTGGATTACTCCCCAGGCTTTACCCCTGGCGAAGCTGCATTTCCATTGGCCTTTCCCATGTTTCCGGCGATTTATAAAAGCGGGCAGGATTTGCGCCTGGCTGACTTGCGCCAGCAGCGGCGCGATTGGGGGCTGTTTTTTGGTGGCGATGCCCACCCGCAAAAATACAGCAAGCAGACTACGCAAAATATTTACGGTGTTTTAGGTCGCGCGCGGGTGCTGGAATTGCTCGAGCAGGGTTTGCCCGCGCGGCAGCAGCTAAGCCCAATGACTGCGGCTGAGCTGGACGCTGCACTGAATAATGCTTTTGCTGGCCTGGTAAAAATCAACACTCGCCACTGCAGCATTAACGCCGACGCCTGGCTTGCAACTCTGGCGCGGGCGCGGTTTTTTCTCGCCTGCCCGGGGGTGCGCTACCCCATGTCGCACAATTTAATAGAAGCCCTGGCGCTGGGTAGCGTGCCTATTTTGCAATATGCCGAGCGGCTGTTCCCGGCGCTGGAGCACGGCAAAAATTGCCTGGTGTATCGCAATGAAACTGAGCTGCTGGAAGTGGTGCGCCAGGCGCTGGCTATGCCACCGCATCTCTGGCAGCAGATGTCTGCCGCTGCCCAGGCCTATTACGATCAATACCTGGCACCGCAAGTGGTAATTCAACAATTGCTAGCCCAACATCCGCAGCAGGTGCAGCTGCGGATGATGCCTTCGCTGGCAGCTGGCGGCGGTTATGTATAAACCTGTGAGGCACGTGTGAAACTTAAAGAATTCCCCGCATCCTTATTTCGCGCGCAGCAGCTTAAGCGCATGTCTGTCGCTGAGTTGCATGGCCAGGGCGATCAGCCGTTGCCAGTGTCGCTGCCGGTAATCGTCTCGCTTACCTCAATTCCCTCGCGCTTGAATGCCGTGGCCTTAACGGTGCGCAGCCTGCTGGCGCAAAGCACCAAGCCGGAAAAAATTATTCTCTGGTTAAACGAAAGTTTGCAAAACCATTTACCCAAAAACCTGGCGAAGTTGCAGGGTGAAAAATTCGCAATTCGCTATGTGGATTTAACCTGTCCCCACCGCAAGCTGATCCATTCGCTGGCGGTGTTCCCCGATAAAATCATCGTCACCTGCGATGATGATTTGATGTACGACCCAAGCTGGCTTGCGCGCCTCTATCAGGATCATCTGCGCCACCCGCAAGCGGTTATCGCCCACGAGTGTCGTCGCGTAAGTTTTGATGAACAGGGTAAACCCAAAGCCTATGGCGACTGGCCCTTTGAACTGGGCACAGATGTAACTGACACCTGGCTGATGTCGGTGGGCTTTGGTGGTGTGCTTTATCCGCCCGGCTGTTTGTATGGCGATGTGCTTAGGCGCGATTTGTTTTTGGCCTTAACCCCGCGCGCCGATGACCTTTGGTTTAAAGCCATGTCGCTGCTGGCGGGCACCCAGGTTCGCCGCTCCAGCAATCCGGGCGAGCGGCCGCTGCCAATTTGGGG
>CBIMZH010000425.1:0-3287 GCA_966248255.1 uncultured Cellvibrio sp. | reverse complement strand
TAAATTCGGGGTCTTTTTAATTCCCTCCCCTTGTGATGGGGAGGGCTAGGGTGGGGTTTAAAACTCAAACAAAAATCAATTCTTAAAAAACTGCCGCAACTGAATTTGAAAACCGTTGCGCAGGGCCAGGTAGACGCTCTGGCCTTCATCCAGGCCCGCGGCCTGCGCCCAGCGGGAAAAGTCCTGGGGGTCGAAGCCCTGCCAGAGGTCGCCGCAGGCGTCGCGGGCCCAGGCTTGTTCGTGGCGGCAGAGGTCGCAGATCAGCAGCGCGCCGCCGGGCACCAGAGCGCGGCTTAGATCCTGAAAAATATCCGCCGGCGAGGGCGTGTGGTGCAGCACCATGTTGACCACTATGCAGTCGGCCAGCACCTTGTGTGCGGGCAGGCTGGCGGTGTCGCCCTGAATAAATTCGATATTGCTCAGCTGTTTATCGCTGGCATAGGCGCGCGCCTTGTCGAGCATGCTAGGCGCGATATCCAGCGCGACTACCTGAGCGAACTTGCTCGCTAGCACCGACAGGAATTCGCCTTCGCCCGGGCCAACTTCCAGCGCCAGCTGGCGCGCTTTAAGCGGCGTGTTGCCCAGCAGCTGGGCCACCTGTTCGGCGTAAATCGGGTGGCTGGCAATCAGGTCCTGCTGGGCGCGGAATTTGTCGGCGTTTTCGCTGAAAAAGGCCTGGGCAATCTGGCTGCGCTCCTGCTGCACCAGGTTCAACTGGGCTTGGGCTTCGGCGCTTAAGGGCTGGGCATCCAGGGTGGCAAACAGCTGCTGTTGCAGCAGCGCCAAGGGGTGATCCGGGGCGAAATAGGCGCGGCGATAAAAAATCGAGTTGGCTTCGCGCCTTGTCGATACCAGCCCGGCGTTGGCCAGCACCTTGAGGTGGTGACTCATACCCGATTGCTTGATGGCAAAGATCTGGCACAGCTCCAGTACGCCAAAGGAGTCCTGGGCCAGGGCGCGCAGCACTTCAAGGCGCAGGTTGTCGCCAGCGGCTTTAAGCAGCTGGGCGAGGTCGCTGTCCTGGCTGCTGTTGGTAGCTGGCTGGGCGGCGAGGGGGGCTATGGGCTGGACTTGGCTATTCATGGCGAGCAAGTCTAGCAGCTGAAAAAACCTATATCAAAATATTTTGATATAGGTTGTTGGGGTTTTTAGTTCATTTGCAGGGGGTACACAGGGGTTGGCGGGGTTAAAAACCATAAAATATTGCTATAAGGGGCTGAATTTCTTTACGGGGGCGGGCGGGTAGGTGAAAATAGCCGCCCTTTGACCGGAGCGGCTAGAAGATAAGCGCCAGGCCCGGTCCCTCGCAAAAGCGACCAGTTTCCGGTTCATGGATGTAGGAGTCACACTTTAATTGGGGTGTGAAGAATCGGCTGGAACCAACGACTCAGTAGGCCCAATAGAGGCTGGTAACTATAAGTGGCGGTCAATAGCCCATCAGAGCTTTGCAAACCCGCGCCTGACGCGGGGCTCAACAGCAATCAACTATTACGTAAGGAGCCTTGAGTTTCATGCCCACTCGTCAACATCTCGCTAATGCGGTCCGTGTTCTGTCCATGGACGCTGTACAAAAAGCCAACTCAGGCCACCCAGGTGCCCCTATGGGCATGGCGGACATTGCTGAAGTTCTGTGGAACGACTTCATGAAGCACAACCCGCAAAACCCCGCCTGGAGCGACCGCGACCGCTTTGTGCTGTCCAACGGCCACGGCTCTATGCTGATTTACTCCCTGCTGCACCTGACTGGCTATGAACTGCCAATGGACGAAATTAAGCAATTCCGTCAGCTGCACTCCAAAACCCCAGGTCACCCGGAACTGGGCTATACCCCAGGTGTAGAGACCACCACCGGTCCACTGGGCCAGGGTATTGTTAACGCTGTGGGTATGGCCCTGGCGGAAAAAATCCTCGCTGCCCAATTCAACCGCGAAGGCCATGATGTAGTAGATCACTACACCTACTGCTTCCTCGGCGACGGCTGCATGATGGAAGGTGTTTCTCACGAGGCCTGTTCCCTGGCTGGCACCCTGAACCTGGGCAAACTCATTGCTTTCTACGACGACAATGGCATCTCCATTGACGGTCACGTTGAAGGCTGGTTTACCGACGATACCCCCAAGCGTTTCGAAGCCTACGGCTGGCATGTAATCCCAGCGGTTGACGGTCATGACGCTGCCGCTATCAAAGCTGCTATCGAAGCTGCCCGCGCTGTATCCGACAAGCCAACCTTGATCGTCACCAAAACCATTATCGGTTTCGGTTCACCGAACAAGCAGGCTTCCCACGACTGCCACGGCTCACCACTGGGTCTGGACGAAGTGGCGCTGGTGCGCAAAACCCTTAACTGGGACTACGAGCCTTTTGTTATTCCTGCTGACGTTTACGCCGGTTGGGATGCCAAAGAGAAGGGCGCTGCCGCTGAGAAAGCCTGGGGCGAAAAATTCGCTGCCTATAAGGCCGCTCACCCTGCGCTGGCTGCCGAGTACGAGCGCCGCGTAATCAACAACGAGCTGCCCGCTGATTTCGCCGCTAAAGCTGAAGCTTACATTGCGGAAGTGCAAGCCAAAGGCGAGAAGATCGCCAGCCGTAAAGCGTCACAAAACGCTATCGCCGCCTATGCTGCGCTGCTGCCTGAACTGCTCGGCGGCTCTGCCGACCTGGCCGGTTCCAACCTGACCCTGGTTAAGTCGTCCAAAGGCATTACCGGTCAAGACGCCAGCGGTAACTACATCTATTACGGTGTGCGCGAATTCGGTATGAGCGCGATCATGAACGGTATTTCTGCCCACGGTGGTTTCATCCCCTACGGCGCTACCTTCCTGATGTTCCAACAGTACGCGGCTAATGCTGTGCGTATGTCGGCGCTGATGAAACTGCGCAACATCTTCGTTTACACCCACGACTCCATCGGTCAGGGTGAAGACGGCCCAACTCACCAGCCCATCGAAGTGCTGGGCACTCTGCGCCTGACGCCAAACATGGATTGCTGGCGCACCGGCGACGCAGCCGAAACTGCGGTAGCCTGGAAAGCGGCACTGGAGAAGAAAACCGGCCCAAGCTCACTGGTATTCAGCCGTCAAAACCTGGATGCCTTTGCCCGCAGCGAAGCGCAGCTGGCCAACATCGCCAAAGGTGGCTATGTGCTGGTTGACTGTGCTGGCGAGCCAGAAGTAATCCTGATTGCCACAGGTTCAGAAGTTGGCCTGGCGGTTAAGTCTGCTGCTGCCCTGACCGAAGCTGGGCGCAAGGTTCGCGTTGTGTCCATGCCCTGTACCAGCGTCTACGAT
>CBIMZH010000424.1:0-3291 GCA_966248255.1 uncultured Cellvibrio sp. | reverse complement strand
GGCGAACCTAAAGCAAAGCGTAGCGCGCCTTTTAAAACCAGGATTTTACAACTCTAATTAATTTAAACCTTATATTTATACACGGCGTGCTTTAAATACGCCCTACGGGCTACAACCGTCCCTGCTCGTAGTCATCAGCTAATGTTTTAAACAGCCAGATTCAGAAAGCGAAAGAGCTTGCATATCATCAAGTGCAAGATGGCAGCTGCGGCTGCCCGACTTCAAAACTCTTCAGCTATATCATCTATTAATGACATTAATTTTAATTCTTCTGGTGATGCTAGCCGCCTAGACGCTAATATTAAAAAAGTTAACTTTTGCCCTTCTGCCAGCGCGTCTTTTGGCGCTACCCCATTGGATGTACAATCCACCATGAACTCTAATTGTTTTATAATTGATTTGATGGAAGGATCATTTACATCAACAACACTTTGATTATTAAACTTATCCAGTGCCATCTTAGATTTTTTATTTAGCGCAGCAATATTCATTGTATTCCCCCATTAATAATTAATATCACCACTCCTTTTTTAATTACATCACTTACAAAAATGCTGTACACCATCTGCAGTTTTCACTGGATTTAATTCTTCGACCCGCAATGTACGGCATAGGGCGCACCTAAAGCGAATCCTGGCGCGCCTTTTCATTCCGGAATTTTACAATTCCAATTAAATTAATCCCTACATTTATACACGACGCATTACGCTTCGCTTTAAATACACCCTACGAACTACTAGCTGATGGTTGCGAAAAAATCTGCAGGCTTTCAGCGTGTTATAAACCATCAATCCAATTGGCTAATAACCCCTGACTTTTTTTGCAAAAACCTCAAATCATGAGCAAAGGGGTTGCTGTATTTTATTTTTCACCTGAAGCAGGTAAAGTGGAATTTTCCTGGGCGATTTGGCGAGTCACACATCAAGGATTAATAATTAATCCATAATATTTTTTGTAATCGTAATCAATTTTACATAAAAGATCCGCCAATTCAGAATTTCCGGGTTCAATTTCTCTAATGGCCTGCACTCCTAAAATGATCTTTTTTACTTCCTCTAACTCTGCAGAGCTTTTAATATTTCCATCAGGAGATAAATCATCCTCAATAAAATTAAGTTGAGCTAAAATTGAATTCCATAATGGAAAAGCACCATTTTCTTTTATTAGGTCAATTATTTTTGATTTTGCATCAATTGTATTTTCATAAATAGATTTCATATAAATTTCCATTATTTATTTCTTAGTGAACATTTTCGAACTCATTGTAAAAAACTGAGTATCTCCACCACTCGTTGAAATCGTACTTCCTGGAATTGACCATGTGTCATCAATTTTTGATGCGGTTGACTTTAACACAGTAACCTGGCCATTGGTTTCATAGGAATTCGCCTCTTTGGTTACAATTTCACCGGTGCCCCAGTCCTTAGCTTTATCAGAAATTCCTAATTTATCTGGTGGAGTGCCTGGGTTTGCATAGTAATTGCCTTGTGGTCCATTTGGCACTTGATATTGAGTTACATTTTTTCCTTTTGGAAGAGTAACAATTTCTACTGGCTCAGCAAAATTAATCACTGATAAATGACCCTCAATTTTATGTTTCGGCATGCCTTGATCATTATAAAATTCGAAAGCTATTTTTTTCCTGGCGGAAACTTGAGCGGGTGAATTACCCGCTGATTTTGCCAATTCAGCGGTACTTTCTGGTTTAGCTGATGCATCTTTTGAGCAGCCTTCCGGCCCCAAAGGCACCGGTTGATACTTAGGCCCACTGATGTCTTCATACTCCACCGGCTTGGGTGGCTTACTCATGGGGGGCATGGGGATTTTGTAAGCGAGGATTTCACCACTGGCGAGCATTTTTAACGCGGTCTGCATGGGGTTGCGCTGCTGGTAGCTGTTGTATAAACCCTTGTGGGCCAGCTCGCCCAGGAATAGCTTTTCGCTGATGCCTATCTCATCCAGCAAGGCGTTGGCTGCCTCGATGCTGGCTATAGGCACTGGCCTAAGCTCAGTAGCGCAATGCGCATCTGGCCCGCGCACAAAACACAAGCCGGTAGTTTTGGCATTTTTACCCCTAAGGCTTTGGGTTGCATCCAGTTGGGGTAATTTGTAAATGACCAGCTCGCCGCGTATTACCGCCTCAGTGACAGCGTCATAAACTTCTGCTGGGTGACTACTGAAAATCTCCAGGGGACGGCGGCGAACTTTTTCCATGACACCAAGCCAATCCTGAGGCTCTAAGGGCAATTGCCTAATCAAACTGCCAGTGTACCAAGGGTCGTTGCGATAGCGGTTTGCAGAGGAGGAGCGAGGCGCTGTGTGACGGTCGGTAATTTCGTAAACCTGACCGCCAAACATTTTGATAACAATGTTAAGCATTAATGCGTCCCTGTATATACAGCTAAGCTGCAAGTGAAAGCGCCAGTTTAGATATTGGGCAGCAGTTGTCTATAGGCAATCAACATCTCTTAACGCCGCCGTGATCTGGTTCCTAAGGGAAATACAATATCCACTAATTCCAATTACTTCCGCCAAATAGATTCCACCGCAAACACCTGCGCCTCTTCAAGCGCAAACGCTTTATCACCACTTAACTGCACCTGGGTGTAAGGCTGATTGGGGAAGATCAGGCTGGTTAGGCTTAGGCGGCCGCCCAGGGCGAATATTTCTATGGAGGCTTGGTCCAGCCAGATATCCAGGTCGAGTTGCGCTGGCCAGGTGTCCAGTTTTGCCAGCTGGGGTTTGGCGAATTCTGGGCTGAAATCCACGCGGCCGGATTTGGCTCTGTCCAGGCGCAGCTCGTTTTTGCGTTTATCCAGGCTGAGCAGCAGTTGCTCCTGGCCATTGGTAAATTCTGCTTGCCAGTGGTTTAAGCTCGCCAAATTCACTTTGAGTTTTAAGCGCTGGCCTGGGCTTTTTAGCCCCAATGTTTTAGTGAGGTCCAATTGCTGGCCCTGCCAGGGTTTGCTCAGGCTGGCCAATGGTACGGCGGCCTTATCCAGTTCGCGGGCGACGCGGCTGACCAGGCGATAGCTTTTGCCCTGGGGCACCAGGCTTAGCTCGCGCGCCAGGGTGGTGTAACTGCGCCAGCGCTCGGTGGGGATTTTGGTGGCGTAGTTCCAGTTGTTCATCCAGCCCAGCAACAGCACCCTTCCGTCCGGCACATTGGACCAGGTGACCCCGGCATAATTATCGGCGCCGTAATCCAGCCAGAGGGCGCCATTTACCCAATCTGCCACTGGCTGCTTGCTGTGCATTTCGGCGTTAAAACCTGGGGCCAAGGTAAACGCT
>CBIMZH010000423.1:0-3301 GCA_966248255.1 uncultured Cellvibrio sp. | reverse complement strand
GCCTGATGGTCAGCTTTGACGATGGCCTGGACTCAGGGCAGATCAGCTTTACCCGTGTGGGTAACTAGCGTCCGCCAGCCAATAAACAAAAACGCCCGGTGCTTACCGGGCGTTTTTGTTTTTAGCGAGGCTTTAGGTTAGCGATTCTTCTTGCGCATCTCGCTGCGGAAAAACTCGCCCTGCTCGGTGGGTGTGTAGTTCCAATCTTTAAACATAGAGGGCGCCCAATCCGGGTCGAAGACCCAGGCCACCCAGCTGATGCCGCGCTCGTCCATATAGTCAGTGATGCGCTTGCCGTAGCTGCCATCGTCGATCACCGGGATATGGGCGCCCTTTTCACCGGCGCGAACAAAGCCGATTTCGGTGGCGATAACCGGATACTTGGCGGCCATAAAGCCCCAGTCGCGCTGCCAGTTCTTTTCAAAAGGCGCTTTAACTTTCATCGGGTAGGGATGGCTGACATAGGCAATATTGTTGCGCTCAATCGGCGCCTTGCCCGCTTCACTCAGGTCATAGGCCCAGTTGAAGCCCGCCACCAGGCACACCGCCTTGGGGTTATGGGCCTGAATTACGGTGATCGCCTCCTCGTTTATGGCTTTCCAATCGGCCCAGCTGGCAATACCCAGGCGGCCGTTAAAGGTGGTTGGCTCGTTAAAAATCTCGTAAAAGGCCACTGCATTCACCCCGGCGTAGCGCTCGGAGACGCGCCGCCAAAAATCAAACGTCTCGCCTTTGTTGGTGTTGTACATGGCGTTCTGGAACATCTCCGAGCGCAGGTTGCCAATGGAGTGCCAATCGAGAATCACGTAAATGCCCAGCTGGTTGGCCCAGACCACCGCTTGATCGAGCAGCTTTAAGTAACCGGCGACGCCGCGCTCGCGCCAGGCGGAGGGGTGCACCGGGATGCGAATGACATTGGCGCCCCAGTCTTTAATTACTTCAAAGTGTTTGAGGTTGAAGTGGCCGTTTTTGACCAGCTTGTCGGGGTCGGAGATATTTACCCCGCGCAGCACCAGGGTTTTGCCCTGCTCGGTGACCAGCTTGTTGCCCTGGACTTTCACCCCCGGCAGCTGGGTTTTAATCTGCGCCTGATCAAAGGCGGGAATATCGCTGGCGTTCCACCAGCCCTGGCTGGTTTGCCAGGCAGCGGCGTGATCTTCAGCGGCGGGTTTGTCGGCTGCCGTTGCGCTGCCGCACCCGCAGAGAAGCAAAAGACTAAGGGAAACGAGAGAACTGAGCCGAGGGAAAGGCGCTTTGCCGAATCGCAGATACATGGATTACTCCAATTGGTTATGGTTATTCAAACCATTTGTATCCGATTACAGCTGGCTGTGCCAAGGCAATGCAGTGCCAGTTTGCATTTTTTTACCTGCTGGCGGCGCCTGGGTTACCTGCTGGCGGCGCCGGGGCTAGCCGCCAACCAAACCCCTAGCGCTCAATTTTATAGACCAGATCCACGGTTTGCTTTTCGCCCGACTCGGCCTCCACCCGCAGCCGCTCGGTCACCTGATACTCCACTCCCAGGCTGGTGAGGCGGTCAAACAGGCCGACCATATAGCGCACTAGCAGCCGCGGGGTGATGTATTTGCCGATCATCAGCTGGCTCTGGTCGACGCCGCTGTCGGACTTGATCTCCAGCTCATCCACACGGAAAAAGCTGGCAATACCGCTGGTGATACTGGTGCCATCCCCGCCCAGGCCGCTCAGCGCGCCCAGCAGCACCGCCGCCTGGGCGCGGGAGTCGTCCCCCGCCGGTTTGCCCGAGAGCAGCATCAGCATCGACTCGCTTTCCGAGTGGGCTGGCACCGAATAGACCTTGGCCACTGGCCGCTGCAGGGTGCCGCTGATTTCCAAACCCGCCACTGTGTCTTCATCGGCGCCGTCAATACTGCGCTGGGCGCGAATATCCAAGCCCGGGTTTTCAAAGGGCCCCTGAAAAATCAGCCGGCCACGCTCAATTTTAAGGTTCTGCCCATAGGCCTTATAAACCCCCTGAGTCACGCCCACATAGCCATTGGTAATCAGCGGCCGCTGGTTCTCCTTGTTGAGGTTGAGCTTGCCGTTGAGCTTGGCCGAGAGACCGAAGCCGCGGAAGGTGACATCCTCGCCCAGCACCAGGCGCACATTCACTTCCTGCAATTGCTGCTGCTCCCTGACTTCGCTCTGGGTGTCATCTACCACCACCACATCGCTGGATACTCGGGTACTGGATTCGGGCAGGGTTTTAATATTGGCGCGGGCCCAGGGGATAAGCGCCGAGCCGCGCAGATTCAAGCGCGCGCTATTGGCCACCAGCGTCAGATCCGGGCTGATGTCCAGCTTAAGCTGCGGCGTGTTAAGCAGGCTGAAGTTCTCCCCCTTTAGCGCCCCCTGCAGTTGCCAATTGGCGTTGGCGGCATCGCTCAGGCTGCCGCTCAGGGTCAGCTGACCAGCGCCAGAAGTTAGGCTGGAGCTAAGCTCCACCTGCCCGCCTTTAAGCGCCTGCAGCTGCAGCTCAATGGCTTTTAAATCCACCCCCAGGCGCGGCACCTTGGCCTGGCCCTGGCGCAGGCGAACCTGACCCAGCAGTTCCGGTTGGCTAAAGGGGCCAGTCAGGCTCAGGTCGGCGCTCAGGTCGCCGCTCAGGCTGTTCATTAGCGGCAGCAGCGTCTCCAGCGGCGCCAGGTTGGTAAAGTGCGCCTGGAAGCGGCTCGACTGAAAGCGCTGCGCAGGCAAGTCCAGCTGCGCCTGGGCCTCCATCAGGCCATAGCCCTGCCACTGCAACTGCGCGCTGGCATCCAGTTTGCCCTTGGCCAGCTGGGCGTCCAGCTGCAGATCGCGCCAGGGGTAAACCTCGGTGCCCGCCCCTTCAAACTGATAGCGCAGTTCAGTCTCGCGCCCAGTCAGGTTGAGCTTGCCCTGCCAATCGGCCAGGTCAAAACTGCGCCCCTTAAGCTGCAACTGGCCATCCATCACCCCGGCGAGATACACCTCGGGTTTAAACAGGGCGTAAAACTGGCGCAGGGGCACAGCCTCGATACGGGCGCTCAGGCCGCCGCCCAGGCCGCTCTGCCAATCGCCCTTGATACACAGGCGCGGCGGCGGCAGCCGCTTGATACTTGATGCCTGAGCCTGGTTAGCACTTACTAACTGAACACTGGAGGCCGCCACAGGCGGCGCCAGATCGGCCGCGACCGGCTCTTCGTCGAGGGCAGCGGTAAGGTTGGAGCGGGTGGTAAAACACTGGGGCGCCAACTGCAGCTGGCCCTGCCCCAGCTGGCCCCGCCCCAACTGAATCGGCTGGCTGCTCACCAGCTGCCAG
>CBIMZH010000422.1:0-3301 GCA_966248255.1 uncultured Cellvibrio sp. | reverse complement strand
CCCCTCGTCGATGCCGTTGATGAGCGCCTGCCCGCGCGAATTCCCGGTGGCGGGCAAATTGATCAACCGCCTGATGGGCGAATTGATAGACGCGATAAACGCCAGCGAAACCCTGAGACGCAAGCTGTTTCAAATCGAGTTTCTATCAACCCTGAGCGGCCAGGCACTTATTACCCTGATCTATCACGCGCCCCTGGGTGACAACTGGATTAGCGAAGCCCGTGCGCTTAAAGAACAACTGGGTGTCGATATTATCGGCCGCAGCCGCAAGCAGAAAATTTTGCTCGACCGCGACTATGTGATTGAAGCGCTGGAGGTTAAAGGCAAACGTTTTAGCTACCAGCAGATTGAAGGCGGCTTTACCCAGCCCAATGCCCGCGTCTGCGAAAAAATGCTGACCTGGGCGGTGGAAAAAAGTGCGGGTGTTGGTGGTGATTTGCTGGAACTCTACTGCGGCAATGGCAACTTTACCCTGCCCCTGGCACAAAATTTTAACCAGGTATTGGCGACAGAAGTGTCCAAAACCTCGGTGGATGCGGCGTTCAATAATATGCAGGCCAATGGCGTGGACAATTTAAAGCTGGCACGCATGTCGAGCGAAGAGTTCACCCAGGCGATGGATGGCGTGCGCGAGTTTAATCGCTTAAAGCATGTGACTCTGGCGGACTACAATTTTTCCACCATTTTTGTCGACCCACCGCGCGCCGGGCTGGACCCGGACACAGTTAAACTGGCGCAGCGTTTCGACAATATTTTGTATATTTCCTGCAACCCGCTCACGCTTAAAGACAACCTGGCGGAGCTGAGCAAAACCCACGAAATTAAACACTTCGCCGCTTTTGATCAGTTCCCCTACACCCATCACCTGGAGTGCGGCATGGTGCTGCGCAAGCGCGGCCGTTAAAAACGTCTAGAGCGAGCGAGTCATATACACAGCGGGCAGCGCATAGCTGTCCAGCTGTGTCCTTTCAGATTCTGCCAGCTCGGCAAACTCGCTAAAACCCAGTTTTTGCCAAAAGCCCAAAGAGTCCTGCACCGATACCAAGGCCGCCTGCTCGGCACCGCGCTCGCGCATCTGCTCCAGCGCATGGTTTACCAATGTTTGCCCCAGGCCCATTCCCTTGGCGTTTACGCCCAGGGCCAGGTCATGCAGATAAAAAGTGGTTGATTCAGGTTGATGGCTAAACTCACTTCCCCAGGGCGTCACCTTGCCCAATTCACTCTGGTAACCAACTAAATAAGCGCAAACACCCTGGGGTGAATCCGCCACCCAGGCGGTCTGGGGCGCGGCGTTCAAACGAGCGGCAATTACCGCGAGCGACTCACAGAGCTCAGGTACATAGGCTTCCGCCTGCACCTGGATGACCGCAGCAAGATCAGCCGATGTCATAGCGCGAACTTGAATATGCTCGCGCGACACGTGTTGCACATTCATGGCTTAAAACTCTCGCCCCTGAATACGCTTGGCGGCATCCATAACAAATTCAAAATAAGTGTTTTCGTGCTGCAGACGCTCTTTATCAAAGACCCGCTGTTCTTTGTCGGTGAGCGCTTGCCACTCCTGCAAAATAGGAATGTGATTGGTGCGCTCGCGCAGCTGATAAAAGGCTGAGAACTCCTCCTTTACAGCGTCGTTTACTTCAAGTTGATCGAGCAGGAAGGCGATGCGCAGGCTCGCCTCGGTAAGAGTCAGCTCATCCTTATGCAAAGCCTGGGCAAGAATTTGAATACTTTTGTTGTTGTGGCTGCGCGCCTGGGCTTGAGCCGCCTGGCTAGCGGCCTCTATATCCGCCAGTTGTTTTGCGCGCTTTTTATTTAGTTGAACCACTTTAAACACCAGGCGGCCGGCAATAATCGCCAACACCAAAATTATCACCGCGCCAATCAGGCTAAGTACCGCAAGTAAACTCATAATGTCTCTACTAACAATTGCAAATAAAATGATGAGGCCTGGCTATCAGAGTCCTGCTCTAACAGCAGATCATCCCCAGCATCCTCTTCCACCCCGGCATCGCTTAATAAATCCTGGGCGATACTGCGTTTGGTTTTTGCGCCCAGACGGCGAATATCATCCACTCGCTTGACCAGATTGCCGCGACCTGTGGCCAGTCGCTCGCGGGTTTTGCTAAAAGCTTCCTGGGTTTTATTCAGGTGGTTGCCAATACTGTCCAGTGCTTCCAACAGCAGTACAAACTGATCGTGGAGTGCCCCCGCCTCCTTGGCGATACGCTCGGCATTTTTGTTCTGCTTTTCATAGCGCCAGATATTTTCCACAGTGCGCAGCGTCGCCAGCAGCGTGGTGGGGCTGACCAGCACTATATGGCGATCATAGGCCTCGCGGTATAAACCTGGGGCCTCCTGTAGCGCCAACATAAAGGCGGCTTCTATAGGGATAAAAATAAACACAAAGTCGAGGGATTTAATCCCCTCAAGCTTTTCGTAATCCTTAATACTCAGGTTTTTAATGTGGTTGCGCAGGCTTTGGATATGCGCCGCCAAATGCAGTTTGCGCTCGGCTTCATCGTCGCTGGAGCAGTATTTTTCGTAGTCCAGCAGCGAGCATTTGGCGTCTATGACTATGTCCTTTTGCTCCGGCAAATGGACTATAACGTCAGGCATCAAGCGGCTGCCATCGCCCTGGGTAAAGTTAACCTGGGTGTCGTACTCGCGGCCTTTTTGCAGGCCGGATTCCTCCAGCAAACGCTCCAGCACAACCTCGCCCCAATTGCCTTGCGTTTTGGTATTGCCTTTAAGTGCCTGGGCCAAGTTGAGCGCATCTTCACCAATTTTTTGCGCCTGTTTTTGCAGCTCCTGCACCTGACCGGCAAGGCGATTGCGCTCGGCGTTTTCTTTTTCGTAAACGTCTTCCACTTTTTTGCGGAAGTCCGCCAGCTGGGTGCGCAGTGGGTCCAGGGTAGTGTCGAGCAGGCTTTTGCTGTGGGTTTGGAACTGCTGCTGCTTGCTCTCAAAAATTTTACCGGCGAGGTTTTCAAACTCTTTGGTCAAATCGGCGCGGGCGCTTTGCAGCAGTGCCAATTGCTCGGCAAAGTTGCGTCGCTCCTGCTCCAGGCGGCTGGTGAGCGATGCGTGCTTTTGCTCTGTATCGGACAGGCGATTTTGCTTATCGAGCAATTGCGCCTCTACCTCGGCCAGGCGCGCAACCTTTTCCCGCGCTGCCGCCAACTGCTGCTGGCTTTGGCTCAGTGCCTGCTGATCCTGCTGCGCTTGAGCTTTAAGTTCCTGCCACTGGCTGCGCTGCTGATTCAACTCCTGCTCCAGGCTGGCGGCGCGCAACTGTGCC
>CBIMZH010000421.1:0-3307 GCA_966248255.1 uncultured Cellvibrio sp. | reverse complement strand
GGCGATTGGTCGCACTCTGCTTGCGGTGATGGAAAACTACCAGCAAGCTGACGGCAGTATTATTGTGCCGGACGTGCTGCGCAGTTATATGGGCGGTTTGGATGTGTTGAAAGCTGCACAATAACCGCATTAAACGGTTAAATTAAAAAAGGGGTTAAGCGAAAGCTTAACCCCTTTTTTAATAGGCGCTTTTTGGCCTGATTTGTGTGCCTGACCTAGAAACTAGCGCTCAGCAACTGGGTAAACTTCCCAGAAAGGGCGGCTGGTGTGCTGCAGTTTGTGGTAGCCATTTTCCGGGTGGTAGTGAATATCCCAAAAATTTTTAATCGATATCACGTGGGTAATGGCGGAATTCATTTTGGCCACAGCATCTGTGTCCTCAGGTTTAATCAGCTCGCGCTTGGCTGGGATCACTGCGTTCTGGCTGATAATTTTTCCATTACCCAGGGACAGGGCGACATGTCCAAATTTTTTGTGCGGCGTTACATAGTAAACCGCCATGCCTTTGGGGATATCCCAGGTGTCAGTATTTTTAAAATCGTGAGTAACTTCCCTGGGTGGATTTGACGCAAAGCTGTATTCAATATTGGTGGTCCAGCCGCAGCGGGAAAATATGGGGAAAAAAGCATTGCCATCTTTTTCGTGAAGTTTATTCCACAAAAAACGACGGGAAATGGCCCCGGCCTGAAAGGCCCAAAATACCACCGCGTTATAGCAGTTGAATTCGTAATTGGCGCCCTTGGCGTAAAAGCCACGCACGCTCAGCGCCGGGTTAATATTGATATTTTGCCAGTTGGGCATGCGCGCTATATTGGTGGCGGCATTGTCGGCAACCATGCCAGGCGTGATATTGGGCAGAGTAAACCAGCTGCTCAGTTCACTTAATAAATTGGCTTCAGAGTTTTCGGGCAGCGCTTTAATCCGGGCAATTTCACCCTGGCGATGTACCAGGTTGTTGATAAATAAATTGGCCATAAGCAGTAGCGCACGTTTTGCTCTGCGTTCCTGGCGATCTTGTGTGCGTTGTGTTGCTGTTCCTGTCGCCCCCAGCGAGAGCAGGCCGCCCAGGGTTTTTTGTTGCGCTTGGGTTTTTATATTGATGATATTGGAAATTTCTGTCGCGTTAGCCGCGGTTAATTTTTCGGCGATATAGCCTAATACATCCTGCAGGCGTTCATCATTGGTTTTCATCCAACGCGGTTTGGTGATGCTGGGCATATTCATTCCTTAATTGCTGTTTTTGTGGAGCAAAAATTATCCGTTAAAAAATATTTTTATGTGTTGCATTCGGCGACAGCTTGGTAATTTCTTTATTATTTTCTAGCCGGTTCATGGTTTTGATATGCGCGTTTATTTGTTCTGCGTCCTAAATACTCGTTATTAGCCTGCACGCAATTTTTCAGCTGAGTTTTTGTTTGTTTTTTGTGCTTGTTCTGCAGGGGGTTAGGCCTCAATGCTTGCCGGGTTAAAGCTGCTTGTCAGTGAGATAAGTACCCCTATGTTTTGCCAAAGGCAGGTCCTACGGTTGCTGGGGCTTTGACTGCAGTGCCAACTAAGTGCGCAAATTAATCACTTAAATGACATAATAAGCGCCTGATTTTTAATTTTTATTGACCTGCCGACCGAATATTTATGGATTACTTCCCCATATATCTTGATTTAAAAAATCGCCTCTGCCTGTTAGTGGGCGGTGGCGAGGTGGCAACGCGCAAAGGCCGCATGCTGGCAAAAGCAGGGGCGCGTTTACGGGTAGTGGCGCTGGAGGTTTCAGCCGAGCTGCGTGAGCTGGCCGCTAAAGAGGGTGAAGTTCTGCTGCGCGAATATGGCCCCAGTGATCTGGATGACTGTGTGCTGGCAATTGCCGCCACTGACGACGAGCCGCTTAATGCGCGCATCTCTGCCGATGCCCAGGCGCGCCACTTGCCGGTCAATGTGGTGGATAGCCCGGCGCTGTGCAGCTATATCACCCCCGCAATTATTGATCGTTCACCGCTGGTGGTGGCTATTTCCTCCGGCGGTGAGGCGCCTGTGTTAGCGCGCCTGATTCGCGCCAAGTTGGAAGCACTGATTCCCGCAGGTTACGGCCGCCTGGCGCAATTGGCCAGCCGCTGGCGCGAGCGGGTTAAGGCGCGTTTTGGCGATGGCGACAGCCGCCGCAAATTTTGGGAGAAAATCCTGCAGGGCCCAGCCGCTGAGTTGGGTATGAACGGTCAGGATCAGGCGGCGGATCAGTTGATTCAAGCGGAGCTGGATGCGGACCAAACGGCACTGACCCAGGGTGAAGTCTATTTGGTTGGCGGTGGCCCAGGTGACCCGGAATTGCTCACTTTGCGTGCGCTGCGCCTGATGCAGCAGGCGGATGTGGTGCTCTATGACCGGCTGGTCTCTGATGGCGTTATGGAATTGGTGCGTCGCGATGCCGAGCGTATTTATGTAGGCAAACGCCGCAGCGAGCACAGTATGGAGCAGGAGAATATCAACCAGCTGTTGGTTGACCTGGCCAAACAGGGTAAACGGGTATTGCGCCTTAAAGGCGGTGACCCTTTTATTTTTGGTCGCGGCGGTGAAGAGATAGAGCTGCTGGCGCAAAATCAGGTGCCTTTCCAGGTGGTGCCGGGGATAACCGCCGCCTCTGGCTGTGCCGCCTATGCCGGTATTCCGCTCACCCACCGCGACCACGCCCAGTCGGTGCGCTTTGTGACTGGCCACCTTAAATCGGACAATGCCAATCTCGACTGGCCAGAACTGGCTAACCCCAATCAAACCCTGGTGTTTTATATGGGCCTGGTGGGTTTAGCGGAGATTTGCGCGGCCTTGATCAAGCATGGTCGCGCGCCCAGCACCCCTGTCGCCTTGATTGAGAAGGGCACCACTGCGGAGCAACGGGTGTTGGTAGGTGATTTGCATAATATTGCTGAGCTAGTGGCAGCAGAGAATGTGCATGCACCCACCCTGGTTATTGTGGGTGAGGTGGTGAGCTTGCACCAAAATCTGCGTTGGTTCAGGGGAATAGATTAATGTGTAAAACTGTGAACTGGGCGTCAGAAAACCGCGCGCCCGAGCTCTAGCTTTAAAGTAATTCGAGTTGCTGCCGATAAATTGACTAGAGAGTGATTTTAGGTGCAATTATGGTTTATTTAGGTCCCATAGAGCCGCGATCCTTAAAGGTTAAAAAGCCGACTCAGGTGCAGTCAGTTGCTCCCTCCAATGTGGTCCATCGCGTGGAGGAAGAGGAACCTGTGCCCGAGTTTGGTCAGCCGGGGTTTGTTGAAAGGCGCAAAGGCGATCGCCGTCAAAACGCCAAAAA
>CBIMZH010000420.1:0-3327 GCA_966248255.1 uncultured Cellvibrio sp. | reverse complement strand
TTCCGAATCCCAATTCGGCGGTTTAAACGTTTTTGTAAATTCCGGCTTTGTGGTTTCTGGCCGCTTTGCCACGCCTTATATTTTTGATGATCTCGATTACGGTGAAAACTTTCAGGTGGTGCTCAAATCTTTTACCAACCAGCAGGATGCTATTGATCAAAGCGGCGGCAATGGCCGCTTAATGCAGGAATTTAACCCCTTTGATTCCAGCGGACGTTTTTGGCCGAATCTGGGTTTGCACTTTATTGGCGAGGGCATGTTGTCGCGCAAGCTGGAGGAGAGTTACAGGGCCAAGGGCTATAGCTACCCCAAGCTCGCCGCTATAACCACAGTGGTTGCTTCGCAGTTGATGAATGAATCCGCCGAAGTGGATATGCCCTGGTACGACCCAGTGGATTCCATGGCGGATATTTACTGGAATATCGCCGGCATTATTGCCTTTTCCTACGATGATTTTGCCCGCAAATTTAGCAATGACACAGTCAACCTCTACTACTGGCCTGGCCAGCCGGTGATTGATGTGAGGGACGGGGCTATTTACAACCAGGGCGAATCCTATTTGCTGCGCGTCGGCCAGGATAAATTAAAACTTGCGCTGGTTATGGGACTGCCCCTTAACGGCATAGGCGCCTCTTACAATTTTAATGGCAGTGACAACCTGACCTTTTTACTGGGTACAGATTACGCCTTGCCACGCACCAACTGGCAACAGCCCGAGGAGCACAAGGACGAATCAGCCAACGATGTAATTTTTGATTTGGCTATTCCCAGCGCTCAGCTGCACTGGGACAGAAATGGCTCACTGATGGCCAGCCTGATTATTGGCGAGACCAGTCAATGCAGTGATGGTTCAAGAAGCTATAAAAACTCGCGCGGCTTTGCGACCTGCGCCAACCCCGAGTCAAAATCGGTGCAGCGCTCACACTTCAGCTTAAACCTTTACCCTATGGAACTTGGCGCTGTGACAATCGGCGGCTATCTGATTTACTCTAAAGCTGGCGCCAGCAGTATTGGCATTACCTTTAATTATCCAGCGGTAACACTGGGCAGGCGCTACGATCAATAAAGGCCTATTAGCACTAAGCACTAGCGATATTCGCACTAGGGATAACTTAGCAAATTCAGTTTGCGCAATTTAAATCAGGACATACAAATGCCCATCTGGCTACACGCTTCACTTGCTGCAATCTTCAGTACACTGGTACCACCAGCAGTTATTATTTTTATCCTGACCTCGCCGGAGCTTAAGCAGGCCTTAGGTATTACAGAGGCAAATTCGCCAACACCCATACTGCTGTTTTTTGGCATTCCATTATTAAGCAAATTGATGTTCACTTATGGCGTAAAAGCCAAATGCAAAGCCTGCGGTAAGAGCGCCAGTTACACAGGTTTTATCCCCAGCCAATACCACTGCCCAAGCTGCGGCGCCAGGTATAAAACTGGCTGGAAAACAGTACACATTCAACATAAGTTTAAATAGCTGGCCCACACAGATTCCCACCACCACACCAGTAGAGGTTAAGTCGATGAATAAGGTCCTATTGATAGTTCTGGCCATAGTGCTGCCGCCGCTGGCCGTGTTTTTAAAATCCGGCGCAACCAAGCACTTGTGGATAAACATTGTTCTTTGCTTCTTTTTCTATGTTCCCGCCATTGTTCACGCGCTTTGGGTAGTAACCAAGTAATCGCGTAAGCAAAAGTTCCAGAAATAAAAAAGCCCGCAAATTTGCGGGCTTTTTTATGCTCGATGCAATTACTGGTAGATACCCTGGCTGCGCAGGTAATCCTCATAGTTGCCGTGGAAGTCGATAATGCCGGAAGGCTGCATATCGATAATGCGGGTGGCGAGTGAAGATACAAACTCGCGGTCGTGGGACACGAATATCAAAGTGCCTGGGTAGTTCTCCAGCGCCAGGTTAAGCGCCTCGATGGATTCCATATCCAGGTGGTTGGTGGGTTCGTCCATCAGCAGCACATTGGGGTTAACCAGGCTGAGCTTGCCAAACAGCATGCGGCCCTTCTCACCACCGGAGAGCACCTTCACATTCTTTTTCACATCGTCGTTGGAGAAGAGCATACGCCCCAGGGCGCCGCGCACCAGCTGCTCGTCGCCTTTGGTCCACTGTTTCATCCAATCGAAGAGATTCATGGGGTCAGCGAAGTCAGCGGCGTGGTCCTGGGCGAAATAGCCTATCTCCGCCTGCTCGGCCCATTTGACGGTGCCGGCATCGGGTTGCAAGTCGCCATAGAGGCAGCGCAGCAAGGTGGTTTTACCGGCGCCGTTGGGGCCGATAATGGCGATGCGCTCGCCAGCTTCCACCTGCAGGCTGAGTTCGCTAAACAGCGTGCGATCAAAACCTTTGCTCACCGATTCCAGCGTCACCGCCTGGCGGTGCAGCTTTTTGTTCTGCACAAACTTGATGTAAGGGCTGACACGGCTGGAAGGCTTAACTTCATCCAGCTGGATTTTGTCGATTTGACGCGCGCGTGAAGTCGCCTGCTTGGCTTTAGAGGCGTTAGCGGAGAAGCGGCTGACGAAGGATTGCAGCTCGGCAATTTGCGCTTTCTTTTTAGCGTTTTCGTTGAGCAGTTTTTCCCGCGCCTGGGTTGAAGCCATCATGTAGTCGTCATAGTTGCCCGGGTAGACGCGCAGCTCGCCGTAGTCCAGGTCGGCCATGTGGGTGCAAACCGCATTCAAAAAGTGGCGGTCGTGCGAAATGATAATGATGGTGGAGTTGCGCTGATTAAGCACACCTTCCAGCCAGCGGATGGTGTTGATATCCAGGTTGTTGGTGGGTTCGTCGAGCAGCAGTACATCCGGGTCGGAAAACAGCGCCTGGGCCAGGAGCACGCGCAGCTTCCAGCCTGGGGCGACAGCGCTCATCAGGCCGGTGTGCTGCTCAATGGGGATATCCAGGCCGAGCAGCAGCTCGCCAGCGCGGGATTCGGCGGTATAGCCATCCATCTCGGCAAAGGCCACTTCCAGCTCAGCCACGCGCATGCCATCGTCTTCGCTCATCTCCGGCAGGCTGTAAATACGGTCGCGCTCGGCTTTTATCGCCCAGAGCTCGCTGTGGCCCATGATCACTGTATCCAGTACGGTGAATTCCTCGTAGGCGAACTGGTCCTGCTTAAGCTTACCCAGGCGCATATTCGGTTCCAGCATCACCTGGCCGCCGCTCGGCTCCAGGTCGCGGCCGAGAATTTTCATAAAGGTGGACTTGCCGCAGCCGTTGGCGCCAATCAGGCCGTAGCGATTGCCGTTGTTAAACTTGACTGAGACATTTTCAAAAAGCGGCTTGGCACCAAATTGCATGGTGATATTGG
>CBIMZH010000419.1:0-3334 GCA_966248255.1 uncultured Cellvibrio sp. | reverse complement strand
AACCCGGCCAATCCCCTGGCGCACTACACCAGTACCGGTCCGGAAATCTGGCGTCAAACCGGCGGTACTATCACCCATTTTGTCAGCTCCATGGGCACCACCGGCACTATCATGGGCTGTTCGCGCTACCTCAAAGAGCAGAACCCTGAGATTCAAATTATTGGCTTGCAGCCTTCAGAGGGCGCCCATATTCCCGGCATTCGCCGCTGGCCGGAGGCCTATCTGCCGCGTATTTACGAGCGCGATAGGGTGGACGCCATAGTCAATATGCCCCAGCAATTGGCGGAGGAGACCATGCGCGACCTGGCCAGGCGCGAAGGTATTTTCTGCGGTGTCTCCTCTGGCGGTGCTGTGGCTGCCGCTCTGGCCTTGAGCCGCGAGCTGGAAAACGCGGTGATAGTGGCGATTATTTGCGATCGCGGCGACCGCTATTTGTCCTCCGGCGTTTTTAATTGATTTTAGTTCGCACTCTCCCCGCGACTTTTTAGAGCACTAGCGAAGTTATGAGTAAAAAAAAAGGCAGGCCGCCGTTTGGCACAGGTTTTGGTAAGGCTGGCAGCAAGGGTGCTGGCAATTCGCTAGGTAAAAAGCCGCGCGGCAGGTTTGAAGGCGATTCATCTGTTTATGTAAAAGACGACGCCCCGCGCATGAATGCACCGCGCAAACGCGAGACCCAGGCTCAATCCAAACTGAATATGCGCCTGGGCGAGTTCAGTATTGATCGCTTAAGCCACGACGGTCGCGGTATAGCTGCTCAGGAGGGCAAAACCCTGTTTATCGAGGGTGCCCTGGCGGGCGAGCGAGTTTCCGCGCGACTAGTGGCAGAGCACCCTCGTTTTATTGAGGCGCGCATAGATCAGCTGCTGGAGGCCTCCGCCGATAGGGTGGAGCCACCCTGCGTGCATTTTGCCCTCTGCGGCGGTTGCCAGCTGCAACATATGGCGCCTGAACATCAACTGCAGATGAAGCAGCAGGCGCTGCTGGATCAGGTAGAGCGCTGGGCCGGTTTGCGCCCGGCGCGGGTACTGGCGCCGGTGACTTCCCTCAGCCAGGGCTACAGAGCCCGTGCGCGACTGGGAGTCTGGTACGAAAACGATGGTTCGGTCACCCTTGGTTTTCGCCAAAAATCCTCCAATGAATTAACGCCAATTAGCTCTTGCCTGGTGCTGGCCCCGCAGCTCAACGCCTTGCTGGAGCCACTGCGCACCTGGCTGCAAGCTCTCAAAGCAGCCAAAGCAGTGACCCATATAGAGCTAATTGCTACAGAGCAAACGCGCGCCGCCATAGTGCGCCACACCAAAGCGCTGACGGCAGCGGATATAGCAGGCTTAACCCAGCTGGCAGAAACCCAGCAATTGCAAATCTGGTTGGAACCTAACGACAAGCAGGGGCTGCGCAATCTGGCGGGTGAGTCGGTCGATCCGCGCTTGCATTACGCCCTGGCAAATGGCGATGACCTGGGTTTTCACCCACAGGATTTCACCCAGGTAAACCCGCAAGTGAATCGCCTTATGGTGCAGCAGGCGCTGGATTTGCTGCAGCTCTCTGCCAGCGACAAGTTGGTGGACTTCTTTTGCGGTATGGGTAATTTCACCCTGCCCATGGCCCGCCTCTGCGCCCAGGTAACGGGTGTGGAAGGGGTGGAAACCATGGTGGAGCGGGGCAGGGCCAATGCTGAATACTTGGGTATCGCCAATGCCGAGTTTTTCAAAACCGACCTGGGCGGTTTAACTCACCCGCAAGTGCGCAAACTTTGCCGCGAAGCTGATGCCATTTTGCTAGACCCGCCCCGCGATGGTGCAAAAGGGCTGGTGGAAGAAATTAAAAATTTAGGCGCCAAAGGGCAACTTAGTGCCAAGCGAATTGTCTACGTGAGTTGCAATCCCGCCACCCTGGCCCGCGACGCCAAGCTGCTGGCGGAGGCTGGCTACAAGCTGGAGGCGCTTGGCGTGCTGGATATGTTCCCGCACACCAGTCACCTGGAATCTATGGCGCTGTTTTTGCTCTGATTTGTGCGCCATAGGCCGTATTTCGGCTTTTGCCAGGCAGTTAAAGATTTTTACCGGGGTTTGGGGCTCCGGTTACAATGTTAGGGCGCTAACCCTGCCCAGCCCGGAACCAACCCCGGGTGACCATAATAAGTAAGGCTAAGACTATGGTTAAAGTCAGACAGGATCACCCCCTCGCCGCCGATGGCCAGGTAGATATAGATGCCTGGATCGATCGTCTCAATCACTCCCAGATGCAGGCAGAAACCAGCCGCGATGAATTGCGTCGCGCCGCTGCGCTAAGCCTGTCGCTGGTAGATATTCACCTGGATGACGACCACAGCTGGGGGGAGGATTTCTCCTGCTTTCGTATCGGCCTGGAAATGGCCGAAATTCTCGCCGATTTACAGCTGGATCAGGACGCCCTGGTGGCTTCTATCCTCTATCGCGCGGTGCGTGAAAACAAAATTACCCTGCCCGAAATCCAACAGCAGTTTGGCGAGACAGTCGCCAAACTGGTAAAGGGTGTGCTGCGTATGGCGGCCATCAGCTACCAGCGCCGTGAAGGTGAAGAGCGGGTGTTAGGCAATCAGGCGGCAGAGCAGGCGGAGAAAATCCGCAAAATGCTGGTGGCCATGGTGGATGATGTGCGCGTCGCCTTGATCAAGTTGGCGGAGCGCACCTGCGCTATCCGCTCGGTTAAAAATGCCGAGCAGGACCGACGCCGTCAGGTGGCGCGGGAAGTCGCTGATATCTACGCGCCTCTGGCTCATCGCCTGGGTATTGGCCATATCAAATGGGAGCTGGAGGATCTGTCCTTCCGCTACCTGCAGCCGGACGATTACAAACGTATTGCCAAGTTGCTCGACGAGCGCCGTCTGGCGCGTCAGGACTATATCGACAAGGTGCTGGAACTGCTGCGCAGCGAGCTGAAGAAGGCGGGTATAGATGGCTCTGTCGCTGGCCGCGCCAAGCATATCTACAGTATATGGCGCAAAATGCAGCGCAAAGGCATTCCCTTTTCGCAGGTTTACGACATTCGCGCAGTGCGTATTCTGGTGCCCAGTGTACGCGACTGCTATGGCGTGCTGGGTATAGTGCACAGCCTCTGGCGCAATATTCCCCACGAGTTTGACGATTATATCGCCTCGCCCAAAGAGAACGGCTATCGCTCGCTGCATACAGCCGTTTGGGGGCCGGAAAACAAGGTGCTGGAAATCCAGATTCGCACTACCGGCATGCACGAGGAGGCGGAGCTGGGGGTTTGCGCCCACTGGCGTTACAAGGGCACAGATACCAAAACTGCCCAGGATGCCTACGAGCAAAAAATTGCCTGGTTGCGCCAG
>CBIMZH010000418.1:0-3344 GCA_966248255.1 uncultured Cellvibrio sp. | reverse complement strand
CCTTGCACCCAGTGCCCCGCTGGCGATAATGGCGGCCACGAATTTGCCGGGGAGGCGAGCTATGCGTATCGGGATTATTGGTTTAGGTGATATTGCCTGCAAAGCCTATCTGCCAGTGGTGGCCAATCACCCGCAGATCACTCCGCTGTTTTGCACCCGCAACCCCCAGCGCTTGGCCGAGCTTGCGCAAACCTATCGCGTTGGCGAAACCTTTACCCAGGTGGAAGCGCTGCTTGCCGCCAGTCCGGATGCGGTGATGATCCACTCGGCCACCGAGGCCCATGGCCAGCTGGTGCGCGCCGCGCTGGAACTGGGTATTCCGGTGTTTGTCGACAAGCCTTTAAGTTACGACCTGGCTGAGTGCGAAAGCCTGCTGGAACTGGCGGCCAAGCGCCGTTTGCCACTGACGCTGGGGTTTAATCGTCGCTTTGCGCCGCTGATAAATCCTTTAGGCAAGAGCCAGCAACTGGTGCAGGCGCGGCTGCAAAAGAACCGCACCCAATGGCCAGCGCCGCCGCGGGTTTTCATTTATGACGACTTTATTCACGTGCTGGATAGCCTCAGGTTTATAGCGCAGGGTGAGATCCGCGACCTGCAGGTGTTGGCCAGGGGCAAGCCGGGTGAGTTGGAGGCGGTGCAGGTTAACTGGCGTGTTGGCGCAGCCTGGGTGACCGGCAGTATGAACCGGGTGAGTGGCCTCTCCGAGGAGCGGTTGGAGGTGTTTTGCCAGGATCAAAAATGGCAAATCGACAACCTGGCTGAGGGCCAACACTGGGCTAACCTTGGCGCTAAAACCAGTCAGACGCTGGGTTTTGGCGACTGGGATCAGACCCTGTATAAGCGCGGATTTGTCAGCATGGTTGATGCATTTGTTGCCCAGTTGCAGGCAGGTGCGCCAAGTGACTATGAGGATATTCTGGCCAGCCATCGCCTCTGTGAGCGGGTAGTTGCTGCGGTTGAAGCCCAGCTCGCTGACAACTGAGGCAAATGACAGGCGTCACCTATATAAGCGCTATAGCTATTCCCTAGTGTTTTACTAGGGCATTTTCGGTAGAATACTTGAGTAATTTAATCGGGTATAAACACCCGCCAAGACAGAGTTAAAAACCCTATGGTTAATGTGGATATCACTGAATCCGCCCAGGATTATCTGAAAGGTCTGCTCGACAAGCAAAAAGACAACGATGGCATAGGCATTCGCATGTTTGTGGCCAACCCGGGTACCTCCAATGCCGAAACCTGCATTGCCTACTGTCGCCCAGGTGAAGAAAAAGAAAACGATGTGATTGTGCCGCTCAAAGGTTTTAACGCCTATTTTGAAGAGCGCAGCCTGCCATTTTTGGAAGATGCCAAGGTGGACTACTCTCCCGACCGCATGGGCGGCCAGCTGACCATTCGTGCGCCCAATTCCAAAATGCCGCGCGTCACTGACGACAGCCCGCTGGAAGATCGTATCAACTATGTGCTTTATAACGACGTAAACCCCAGCCTTGCCTCCCACGGCGGCAACGTCAGCCTGGTGGAAGTTACCGAAGACATGATCGCGGTACTCAAGTTTGGCGGTGGCTGCCAGGGTTGTGGCTCTGTGGCTATCACCCTCAAGCAGGGTATTGAAGTGCAGTTGATGGACAAGTTGCCCGAGCTGAAAGGCATTCGCGACGTAACCGACCATACCGATCGCTCCAACGCTTATATGTAAGTGTTTGGGACACTATCAGATGTAAAAAAACCGCCGAAAGGCGGTTTTTTTATGGCTGTGAATTAAATATTTTTTGCCTTAGGTTTTGATGTTGTATGTATGCCTGAGTGTTTAGTGTGAGCGAACATGCAGTTGGCGCTTTTGCTAAAGCGATAATTTTAATTACCTGTATTAGATAAAATTTGTTGATAGCGGCCGTTGCTAATTATTTTAAGTAGGCCTTGATCCAGCTGTTCGGCAAGCCTGGGCGAAAGGGGATTTTTGCGGGAAAAGGCTAAATACACTCCGCCGCGATGATTGAGGAAGCGTTTCTCCAGGGTATCCAGTGGCAAATTCATCTTGCGCAGTGTGTACTCTTCTTCCTTATCAAACATCACTGCTGCATCCAGTCGCCCCTGTTGGAGCATTTTTATGATTTGTGCCTGTTGCGAAAGGCGTACTTCTTTAAATTTCCCCCGGTAAGTTTCGTAGGTATCGCCGTATTCGTAATCCCGTATTACGCCTACGCGGAAATTGCCCGGGACTTCGCGAATGGTTTTTACCTCCGGGTGTTTGCCCGGTATAAAAAACCAATAAGCCTCTACCACCACTAGGGGAACCTGGCCAAAGACAAAGCGATCCTCGGTGGTTTTTTGTAGGGAGACATTGTAACCCCCGTCGATTTTCCCTGTGCTCAGGTCATGCAGTACACGTGCATAGGGCAGTACCTGAAACTTGAGCTTAAGGTTAGTTTCGGCCAGCGCAGCTTTTATCAGTTCGGTGGATATACCCTGGCCATTGGCATCAGAAAAGGGTGGCCAGGAGTTTTCAGCGCCCAGACGCAGGGCTATTTCAGTTGGGGGCGTGTCGGCAAGTGCGGGCTTGGCGATAGGGGTGATAGCAGACTCCGGCGCCGGCTCTGCATAGGCCAGCGCGCAACTTAGCAGGCTGATGACTAGCCAGGGTCTGCGCATAAATTCACCGGGGTAGGGGGTGGCGATTTCGAATTGGATTTAGGTTAATCATAAATGGTTATAAGGGCAATGGATTTTGGCTATATGGGTGTGGCTATTTGCATAAGTGATTGAATTTGTTTTCATGTGATAATAATTCTCATTGCAAATAAAAATGATTCTCATTAGTATGCGCCTGCACTGATTATTAAAACCATTAGTCGTAAGGATCATCATGACCATGCCTAACAAACCCGCTGGCTTTATTGTCTCGCGCAAGCGCGATTTCCAAACCCCCAAAGCATCCACCTTAGCTGCAACTGCACTCTCCTCCGCGCTGCTGATGGCCGGGCAAGCCGCCTTGGCCGCAGACGATTCCGCCGCTGAAAAAGCGCAAACCCTGGATAAAGTAAAAGTAGAAGCTGAGGCTATAGATTCCGGCTACAAAGCCGAGCAGGTCAGCTCGCCCAAATTTACCCAGCCATTAAAAGATACGCCGCAAACTATTCAGGTGATCACTCAGGAATTATTTAAACAGCAGGGCGCAACTACGCTAACCGAGGCGCTGCGCAATAGCCCTGGCGTGGGCACATTCTTTGTGGGAGAGAATGGCAATACCAATACCGGCGACTCGGTTTTTATGCGCGGCTTTGATACCTCCAGCAGTATTTTCGTTGATGGTGTGCGCGATCTGGGCTCTATTTCCCGCGACC
>CBIMZH010000417.1:0-3348 GCA_966248255.1 uncultured Cellvibrio sp. | reverse complement strand
ACCTCTGCATTATTTCTATAACTGCAGACGCTTTATCGTTTGACAATAAGTTTTGCACAACACAATAAATACGGAGAAAGCTATGAGAAACTTTACTGTAAAACCACTCGCCTTGGCCGTGGCGTTCAGCGCCCTGCCAATGGCCACTTTTGCACAGAACGAAGCTGCAGCAAAAGGCGCCGAAGGCACTGTTGAAGAAGTTGTTGTTACCGGCAGCTTCCGTGACAGTTTGCAGAACGCGATGAACATCAAACGCAACCAGGCTGGCTCTGTTGACGCCATTGTTGCTGATGATATCGCCAGCTTCCCCGACCTTAACCTGGCAGAATCGCTGCAGCGTATTTCCGGTGTGGCTATCAGCCGCGTAGCCGGTGAAGGTCGCCAAATTTCCGTTCGCGGTCTGAGCGGTGAGTTCACCCGTACTCGTGTTAACGGTATGGAAGCTATCGCCACTGGCGGTTCTACCGACGCCGCTGGCGGTATGAACCGTTCACGCTCATTTGACTTCAACACCTTCTCTTCCGAACTGTTCAACTCTTTGACTGTACGCAAAACTGCTTCTGCCAACGTGGACGAAGGTTCTCTGGGTGCTGTTGTTGATATGAAAACTGCCCAGCCATTCGACTTTGATGGATTTACCCTGACTGCCGCTGGCAGCCTGGGTTACAACGACCTGTCTAAAGACACCGACCCCAAGCTGTCATTCCTGGTAAGCAACAAGTTTGCCGATGACACCCTGGGTGCCTTGCTGTCTGTGTCCTACTCTGAGCGCAATATTCTTGACCAGGGTTCTTCCAGCGTGCGTTGGGATAACTCCAACGACTTCGGCAGTTACGTAGGTAGCGGTGGCAGCTTGGAAGAAATCAACGATGGTTTCCGTCCACGTATTCCACGTTACGATTCTTACACCCACGAAATGAAGCGTCTGGGCGTTAGCTCATCTTTCCAATGGGCCCCTACTGACGTAACCAAGTTGAGCCTGGATGTTCTTTACGCCAACTACGATGCAACCCGTAACGAAGTCTTTATGGAAGGCATTCTTAACGGCAACTCACAGACTGGCGCCATGGTGGTTAACTCTTACACCATCGACGAGAACAACACCATTGTCGCTGCTGACTTCTCCAACGCGACCATCCGCGCCGAGAACCGCATCGATGAAATGACCACTGACTTTACCCAGGTTACCTTGACTGGCGAGCACGAGTTCACCGATAGCTTCCGCGGCAAGTTCCTGCTGGGTACTTCAGAGTCCAAGTTTGACAACCCACGTCAAACTACCCTGATCGCACAAAAAACTGGTGTAGATTTCGCCTACGACTACAGCGGTTCAAATCGCAATGATCCAATTCTGAGCTTCGGCAGCCAGGTGGAAGACCTGAGCGGTTGGACTACCAACTCCGTGCGTATGCGCCCAATGCAAACCACCAACACCTATGACGCGCTGCAAATTGATCTGGAAAACGATCTGAATGACGGCCTCAAGCTGCAATACGGTGTGAGCTACAAAAAGTTCTCCTTCGATACTGTAGGCCAACGTCTGAAATCAGAAGGCGCCAATGGTATAACCCTGGCTATGATGAGCTACGACTCAGGCCTGGGTGTTAATGGTGCCTGGGCAACCCCAGATCACAGCGCCGTAGATCTGAGTGATCTGGAAACTTTCACTCGCGCTGCCGATACCTATGACGTTAGCGAAGAGTCTCAAGGTGCCTATGTGCAATTGGCCTTTGAAACCCAACTGGGCGACACCCCTGTGCGCGGTGATGTTGGCTTCCGTTATGTGAACACTGACGTATCTACCCACGCTTGGCCAACCAGCGTTAGCTGGGTAGAAGACGCAGCTGAGGGCGTAACCCAAGCTAGCGGCTCCAACACCTATGATGATGTACTGCCATCGGTAAACCTGGTGTTTGAACCCATTGAAGACGTACTGATTCGCGCCAGCTACTCTCGCGTAATGGCACGCGCCGGTCTGGGCAGCTTGACGCCGAACGTCAACGTCAGCGTATCCGGTTCTTCTCTGGGCGTATCTGCGGGCAACCCCGCTCTGGAACCAACTCGCGCTGACGCCTATGACGTAGGTATTGAGCTGTACATCACTCCAGAAACCGTATTGAGCATGGCGGTGTTCTACAAGGACATCGAAACCTTCGTTCAAACAGTTAAAGAATCTCGTCCATACACCACTACCGGTATCGACGTTTCCTACGCAAAAGCTGCTTGTGAAGCCAGCCCAGCGGGTTATGGGCCAAACTGTAACGAGAATCTCCCATGGGATATTTCTTCACCGATCAATGCACCCGGTGGCGATCTCTACGGTTTCGAGCTGAGCTATCAAACTCCCTTCACCGCACTGCCAGGCTTCTGGAGCAACTTCGGCTTCATAGGCAACTTCACCTATGTACAAGCCGAGCAAGTGTTCCTGGATAGCACTGGCGCTCCAACGGCAACCCGTTCACTCTTGGGTCTGTCCAAAGACACCATGAGCGGTACTTTCTACTATGAAGATGAAAGTGGTTTTAGCGCGCGCGTATCAGCAGTACACCGCGCCGGTTACCTGACTGACGCAAACGGCCGCAACGGTAACGACCGCGAAGGCACCAACGCTACTACCAACATTGATGCCAAGATCTCCTACCAGGTTAACGACAACTGGAAGGTATCTCTGGATGCACTCAACCTGACCAACGAAGTGGATGACCAGTGGGTAGATTACGCGGGCAACCGCTCTTCCTACCTGCACGAAACTGGCCGCCAGTTCTATCTGGGTGCGCAATACAAGTTCTAAGCTAAGCTGAGCTAAGCATTGAACTTTTACAGGGGTGCCAGCTTGGCTGGCATCCCTGTTTCCTTAGGTAGAAAGCCAAAGTAAAAAAACCAAGTAAAAAACTTAAGTAATAATCCAAAAACGCAATCCAATTTTGATGTAAAAAAAGGTGACGACATTGTACTTACCCAACCGCTACTCAGTTATTGGTGCTGCATTGACAGCAACCCTGGTTACCATCGGCCTCAGTGGCTGTGCGGAAGATAAAACCGACAATGGAACTGCCGACAAACCATCAAGCCTGGCCAGCATCCAGGTGGCTAACGCCAATAACTTTGCTTTAACGCAAGAGCCACTGAGCTTTTCGTTTTATGACCTGGGCATTAACGCCGACCAGGCACACAATATTCGCGTGCGCGAAGGCGACCAACTGCTCGCCTCACAATTGATAGATACAGATGCCGATGGCAGTGCTGACAGCCTGTTTATCGCCCCGAATTTTGACGCAGGGCAAAGCCAAACCCTGGCCCTGGTAGAAGATGCCAAGCTGGCCCAGCCAGCGGCAAAAAAACAAACCC
>CBIMZH010000416.1:0-3353 GCA_966248255.1 uncultured Cellvibrio sp. | reverse complement strand
TAGCTTGGGGCGCAGATAGCCTCCGGCATTGAAAGACATCAGGTGGTCGCCAACGGCAGTCAGATTATCAAGTAGATTGTCGCTGTCGTTGTAGCGAACAATATTGCCATGTTCAAAATCATCCAGGACTAAAATGTGCTGTTGATTTTTCAAGTAGGCATCTGTGTCTTTATAGGCAATTGCATCGCCAAACCAAAGCATTGGGTTGCCATATACTGAAAGCACTTGATCACCTTGCAGGTTGTAAATCGCCTTTGGCCCGGCGACCATGCTTTCAGGAAAGGTGTACTTTTGGTTTGCTGACACTTGATTGTTGCCCTGACAAATGTCCTTGTCCCAATCATCTGGGTTGCCAGTCAGCGTAATTTTTCCTGTCTCATTGATACTTGCTGAGTATTTACAAAAAGGTACCGCAATATTTTTTTGAAAATTGTTGCTTACTCTGGTGTAGTCGCTTGCTTCTGGTGCGCTGGTGTCCACCAGCTGCCCCTGGTAGTCATAAATTTCTGTCCAGCTGTCGGCGCCGGATTCAGGGGCAATAAGCAATGCGAAATAGCCCTGATCAGAAAATCTGGGGTAAATATTATCACTGCTGGTGTCTTTAAGGGGCTTAAGGCTGTTGCTGTCCAGATCCACAAGGTAAAGCCTATGCACGAGGCTATCTATAGCTAACACGCTATTGTGAACAGCGTTGTAGGCGTAAAAGTAGGTATAGCCACTGGTTAGTTCCAAAATCGGTGAGGGCGAAAGGTAAGTTTGACTAAGCGTATCGAAACGGATGATGCGTAGTTTATCTTCCTCGCCCAATTTAATAGTTTGCAGCAAATAAACAATGGCTGTGCCATCGCTGAAACTAAAACTGCTGCCCGTGAGATAGCAGCCATATTCATCCCCTGAGTCTTTGCTGTGGCAATTGAGATCATTGGGAAAGTCATCTTCTTCATTGGCAAAGCCATCGCCATCTCTGTCCGGGTCGGCGTTATCGCCTATGCCGTCATCATCCGTATCTCTGGATTCGCTGGCATCTTTAGGGAATTTATCCTCCCAGTTTCCTACACCGTCATTATCTATATCCGGATCATTAACATCCAAAATTCCATCATTGTCTGTATCCGCCAGGTTGTCGTTCATTTTGACGGTGATAGTCATCGCAGGGGAGCGATTGCCCAGAGCATCTACGGCAGTAAGGCTGAGTTCAAAGGTTTCGTAGCCCAGTGAATTGGGGAAGCTCAAGCTAAACCGGCCAGACTCTAGCTGCTCCCAATCGCTGGACTGGGTTTGGTTATCAATTTCGTAGCTGAGCAGTGCGCCAGTGGTATCGGTAAACATTTCCTGCACATTAATTTCAACACTGGCACCGCGGCTTAAATTCAGCGGCTGATACTGCCCCAGTGAATAATGGTTGGGCGGCAATGTGGGGTAGTACTGGTCGTAGCGAGTAAAATCAATTTGATTGGTGCTTTGGCCCAGATTGTCCGAGAGCGCAGAATACTTATTTGCGGTGAGAAATACATTGGCATCCAGCAATCCATCGTTTTGTTCATCCCACTGCAAATAAAATCCCTGGTCAGTCGCCTGGGCATAGGCTTTGGCGGTAGCCTCATTGCTGAAGTTAAGCTTTAAATTTTCTGTTGATAACTGAAAATTTGCGGCCATATCGGCGAGTTCAATACTGCCTGTAGCCGATGTAATTTGCGTAGTAATCAGGTGAAAGTCGGGGTCATCAATGGTGCGATAGCCACCGCCCGCCATAGCATAGCGGTCAAATATCGCCGGGAAATTAAAGCTCAGGTTTATGTTTGAAGCCTTAAGGCTGCGGCTGCCATCGCTAATTTCAATACTGGCTTTTACCTTGGCCAACACATTGATGTAGGTAATTTGCGGGTTGAAATACAGCAGGCCATCAAAGGTTAAAGAGCCATTTAAAACCTGCGCTGTTTCACCTGGGGATGCCACTGAAAAGTTTGTCCAATTGATAACGACTGTTGAGTCGGTGTTTTCTCGCCTGGTGGTTTTAGCGGTTTCCTTGCCGTTGTAGATAATCTGACTGGTTCCAGTGCTGTCGCTGACAGTTAGCAGGCAGTCGCTGTAAGTCTCTGCAACTTGATTGCCACCGTTGGACACTTTGAGTTCATAACTGCCTTTTCCGCCTTCACAGGTGTCGGTGTAAGTACCATCGTTAAGCCCGGTGAAATAGTCTTCATTGGCTATGGACTCAGCAAAATATTTAGACAGTAAAACTACATCCATGTAATCGCTAAATAATCTCGGTGTATCCGCGCGGCTTATGGCTCGCGAATTAGCGGGCGTTATCTTACTGGATGCGCTGCTGGAGCTGCTGCTGGCAAGGCTGGATGTGCTGGACATTGTGCTGCCAGCGCTACTTTGACTTGTGCCGTTGCTGCTTTGACTTGTGCCGCTGCTGCTTTGAGTTGTACCGCCACCGCCGCCACCACCACAAGCCAGCAGGGTCAGTGAAATAAGGGCAAGCAATAATTTGGCGTAAAGGTTTCCGTAACCCATAGTGATAAATTCCGTATTTGCTGTTGAATACTTTTTTGTATTTGGAAATATGCAGAGATGAGGGGGCGAAGATGCGGTTGTGCTTGTCGCCACTGCAATTTGACGCGGGCTAAGATAACAGAAATTGATTGGGGAGGGATCAATTGCCTAGGTCTAAAGCCGTTCCCTCCCCTTGATTTGAGGAGGGATAGCGGTGATGGCAGGAAATAGAAAGGCGAGGTTAATTAGGTTGTTTTTGCGTGGGCCAATAATTCCAGCGCTTCACAGATCACCCTAAATACATCCGCCACATCTGCCGGAATTACGCTTTCATCCGGGTGGTGGCTTAAGCCTGCGGGGCTGCGGATAAAGAGCATGGACATGGGGCAGATTTGCGCCAGGGCCATGGCATCGTGGCCGGCGCCTGAGGGCAGGTGCAATACAGGTAAATCGTTTTGTGTAAGCGCTTGGCTGAAGAGGTTTTGAAATTCGCTGTTGCAGGCGGTGGCGCTGGCTTTGTGGTGCCAGGACCAGTTGGCGTTGAGCGCGCGTTTGCTGCAAATACTTGCCACTGAACTTTCTATTGCAGCAATTAAATTATCGCGCGCGCTGTCATCCAGTGAGCGCACATCCAGCGAGAGTTTTACCTCGCCGGGGATCACATTTACCGCGCCTGGCGCTGCATTAATTTGGCCGACTGTGGCAACGCACTGGCCTTGGGTTGCGCCTGCTAATTGTTCCACCGCCAATAACACTTCAGCCGCGCCGCAGAGGGCATCGCGGCGTAAGTTCATGGGGGTAGTGCCGGCGTGACCGGCGCAGCCACTTAATTGCAATTGACCGCGACGGGC
>CBIMZH010000415.1:0-3373 GCA_966248255.1 uncultured Cellvibrio sp. | reverse complement strand
CTGATCGAACACCGCTCGCGCGAGGGCGCCGAGTTGGAACAGTTAATTCTGCAGCGGTTGGATGGTGTCTCCGCCCAGGTGATCAATGTGCGCGGACGCATGCCCGAAATTCTCGCCGCCCAGCGCGAAAAACTGCAGGCCAAACTGGCCAACCTGCAAGTGGAACTGGACCCAGAGCGCTTGGAGCAGGAGATAGTGTTGCTCGCGCAAAAAGCCGATGTCGATGAAGAGCTGGATCGCCTCGACACCCATGTGCTGGAAGTCAAACGCAGCCTCAAGCAAACCGATTCCCTCGGCCGCCGGTTGGACTTTTTAATGCAGGAACTCAACCGCGAAGCCAATACCTTATCATCCAAAAGTATTGTCAGCGACACCACCCAAGCAGCGGTGGAATTGAAGGTGCTGATCGAGCAGATGCGCGAGCAGGTGCAGAATATCGAATAGCCCTGGGATCGACACTTAAACCAAAAAAACGCCCTGCATGAAAATGCGGGGCGTTTTTTTAGCTAGCCTATTTCAATGTTGCCTCACGATGGTAGTTAAGCGTTTCCGGCTAGATACTCTTGGCATAAGACTTAATAACAAAGTCGCTGCCAAGTTCATCTACATAGCCAGACGCCCAGTAAAAGCCGCCGGGTTCGCCGAACCAGCGGCGAAAATTTTCTGCTTTTTCGAAATAGAAAATGCCGTAGTTTGGATCAAAAAATACCGCATCGGCACCGACAAAGGCTGCAACCGCATGCCCCCCTGCGCGGCCGTGGAGACTGATAATTTTATACGACCAGTAATTGGCAGAGTGAATGCCAACAATTTTTTTGGCGAGGTTTCGGCCAAACCACATATTCATAGTGTGGCCGCTGCTAACTTTAATCCCGCCTGGGGTTAAATTGCGCGTTGGGTATTTCATGTTCATCTGACGGCGTATGCCGCGCTTGCGTAAAAAAGCATCGGTAAACTGGTCTTTAGCATGCGCATGATTAGCTGCGCCGGTCACTGCATGATTATATTCGTACTGGGTGATCGCAATCGCCCCGCCGCCGTAGGCTCCACCCTCTCCTGCTTGTCGCGCATAATCGGTAAATTTAATTGTTTCATCGTTGGCGTGATGCGCTATCCAGTGCATGCACAAAGCCTTGCAGACCCCAGTCGCCACTTCCGGGATCTGATCAAAAATATTTCTCATGCCTATAGCTCTGCTGCCCTGATCAAAGGGCTCAAGTACTTGCCCTCTAAAGATTCTTGCTGACCCATGAACTCTCGCTAGACTTCCGAACATAAATATTTCTCCTTGTCGGGGATGCCAGTTAATATAATTCTTACGTCGCTAATAAAGTACAAAAATCACTATTTTCGTGCTTTCCTAGCGCGCAATTAAAACACGCTCTCCGGTTAGCATATCCAGCGCATACAATTGATCCGCGCCGGCATCCATAATCAAGGCAATATTATCCGCTGATACCACTATGCCAGTTGGTTGGTCCAACGCAGGGCCTCTGCCGGTATTTGGCCCTGCGTACTCAGTTCTGTCGCCCGAAGTTAAATCGACGGCGATAATGGCTTGCCCAAAGCCATCCGCGATCAGTACGCGATTGTTAGCGGCGTCTAGCAGCATGGATGAAGGGGATACGAAATTGATACCAGTACCCACACTGGAACTGGACAAGATGGTTCTGTTGCCCGTTGCCAGATCTACAGCAAAGAGCGATTTAGTGGAGCCACCATCAATCGCCAGTAGGCGATCATTCGCGTGATCCACAATAATGCTATTGACGGCCCTGAGGGTGAGGCCCGTACCTTTGCTGCTATCGGCTATTAAGGTGCGATTACCTGTCGCCATATCCACGGCAAATAGCTTGGCGTTGGTTTGGCTGGTGCCTACGTAGGCAAGGTTATTCTCGCTATCAATCGCAACAGAAACCGGTGACGATAAGGTTGGCCCCGTACCCGCACCTGTTCCAGACAAGACACTGCGGTTGCTGGTGGTGTTGCTTGATAAAAGATCGACCGCCAACAGGCCTGTTGATCCATCCGCGACCAGCATCCGGTTATTGTTTTGATCAAGTGCCAAATCAATAGGTATACCAAAATCAACGATGCCGGACGTAAAGGCGTTTGACGATTCAATCAAGGTTTGCGCCGTGTTTAAATTTACGCTGTACAGAGCACCCCGCACATCATCAACGGTTAAGACACGATGGTTATTGCTATCTAAAACCAAACCTCTGGGTGATTCAAATTTGGTGCTATTGGTTTGGTTTGCAATATTGGTGCGATTGCCGTTGCTCAGGCTGACGTTGATAATGACATCACTCGTTGTCTTAATGACCAACGCTTTACCATCCAGGCTGTTAAGGGTGACACCAATGGCATCGGCAAGGGATGCGGTGCTGCCGGTAGAGCCACCGCCTGTACGCGGGCCAGACAGCACGCTGCGAAAACCGGTTGTTAGATCTACGCCAAATACTGCGCCTTTATCGTCTATATTTTCATCCACTACAATGACGCGATTGTTGGCGGAATCCATGCTGAGCGAAACGGGATTAGAAAAAACATTTTGACCCCCACCGATAGTGGTAGAGCCATCCTTACCTGATAGAACTGTGCGCAGGCCGCTGGTAAGATCAACCGCAATAATTCTGGGTGAGTTTTGCTCCACATCACCAACAATAACAACCTGGCCAAAGTCGCCCAGCAGCGCGCGATTATGTTGGCTGTCCACAGCAATGGAGGTCAGGTTATCAATGCGCTTGCCGCCGGTATCCAAGCGGCTGCGCTCACCGGTGGTTAAATCTATAGCGGCAACCGCTGCTTGAGAACTGACACAATCAATCGCCAGCGCGCGGTTATTAGCCTCGTCTATCGCAACCGCTAACGGAACTTTGTCTTTAATTCCACCCAGCGAACAGCTTGGGCTTGCAGAAAATGTACTTCGGTTTCCTGTTGCCAAATCCACAGCGATAATTTCTTTGCGGCCAATATCAGTGACCAGTGCGCGATGGTTGGCGCGATCAAGAGCAACGGATGTTGGCTTACTAAAGGCGGGGCCATTTCCGGTTGTGTCGCCGGATAAAATAATTCTACCGCGCGTCTCCAAATCCACAGATACCAAGAGCTTTGCTGTTTGATCTACGACCATGGCGCGATTATTTTCTGCATCAAATTCAATACCGCGTGCTTGTTGAAAATTCTCCATTACCACGCCCGTGGTCACAGTAAAACTGGCCGCGCCAGCGTCGAAATTGCCATCGGCATCCTGGGTGCTCACCTTGAGAATGGATTTCCCTAATGACAGCGGTACCTGAGCTTGCCAGGTAGCAAAGCCATCACTGGTTGTTGCGGCTACACCATCGACAGTGACGGCTGTTATGGGCGT
>CBIMZH010000414.1:0-3378 GCA_966248255.1 uncultured Cellvibrio sp. | reverse complement strand
GCAGGCCAGTGTCGGCGCACTCGGAAAAGGTGGAAAACTCAATGGTGTTGTTGGAACCGGACATGTACATGCAGTTGTCGCCGGCGCGGTAAATATCTATGCCCTTGATATACCAATAGCTGCCGGAGAGCTCCAGGCCGCGGTTGGAGGAGCTTTCGCTCTGGGCGGAAAAGTCGAATTTGGGGCGGCTGCTGTCACCTGGGTAGGGGAGCATTTGGATGCTAGCGTCGCTGCTGCCCGAGGCAGTCAGCTTGATAGTGCTGGTGAAGGCATAGGTACCGCCGCGCACATAGATAATATCGCCAGCTTTGGCGCTGGTCAGTGCCTGGCGAATCGTTGCCGCTGAATCTACCACTGTGCCGACCAGACTGGAGCTACTGCTGGATACAGTGGCGGAGCTGTCGCTGGAACTACTGTTACTCGAGCTGGCGATACTGGAGGTACTGGAGGTACTGGAGCTGGCTGGGGTTGTACTGGATGAGCTGCTGGCCAGGCTGCTGCTGGTATTTTCACTGCTCAGCGCAGATGAGCTGAGGCTAGATGCGCTTGCGCTAGAAACTGCCGAGCTGGATGAGATTTTACTGGAGCTATTTGAACCGCCACCGCCACCACCGCCGCCACAGGCGACCAGGGTGCTAAAGGACAGGCAAAGGCTGATAAGGCGAAGGCTAAAACTTAAGGGTTGGGAAAATCGGCACATATAAACTCCGGATGAGCGAAAGCACTAAGTCACAGGATTATTGTTTGCCGATGTATGGAGATTATTTTTGTGGCCAGAGTATACACCAGGAGCGTGAAATACTGGCGGCGAATTTATCGCTGTTGATTAGCGAGGGGGCTAGTGCTGGCGATCTGATTTGTTCCTAGGCCAGCCACTGGCGCGCCAGCTGCTCAACCTGTTCCAGGTTGTATTGCCTAAGTGCCGTTTGCAGTTGCTGCGCTCGGCTCTGGCCCAATTGCGCGCTGCCCAACTCGCTGGCGAGGCGACGGCACAGGCTCATGTCGCCGCTCAGTGCCGCCTGGCTCAGCTGCTGTAATTGCGGCTGCACCCGCGTCAGATCCAGCGGATGTTGCTCAGTTGACTGTGTTGGCTGGGGCGCTTGGACTTCAGCTTCAAACTGGGCGCCGCTGAAGTTCTCCAGCGCGCGGAAGATCTCGTCAAAGCCATAGGGCTTGCCGATAAAATCCTGAAAGCCCTGGGCCAGGTAGTAGCTGCGCTCGTGATCCAGGCTGGAGGCGGACACCGCGACCATGGGCGTGTCGCCATAGCCGGGCATTTTGCGCAGCCGCTGCAGCATGACCAGGCCATTGATATCGGGCATGCGGATATCGGTAAAAATCATATCGAACTCGGCCTGCTCGCAGGCCTCCAGGCCCTCGCGGCCATTGGCGGCGCTGACAACCTGGCAGCCGAGCTGGCGCAGCAGGCTCACCAGCACATCGCTACTGGCCTGATCATCCTCCACCACCAGCAGCCGGCAGGGCTTGACGGAAACAAGCTTGGGCAGGGTTTTGGGGCTGGCGCTGGTTTGCAGGTGTACCGACTCCGGTGCCAGGGGCAGCCGCAGTCGCGCCTGGGTGCCCTGACCTAATTGACTGTTCAGCTGCAGATCGCCACCCATGCCCAGGGCCAGGTGGCGCGATAGCGTCAGACCCAAGCCGGTGCCGCCGGCATCCTCGCCCGCCTGGCCCTGGCGGAAGGCGGAGAACAGCTGCTTCAGCTCCTGGGGCGCTATGCCCGGGCCGGTATCACTAATCGCAAACTCGACCCAATCCGCATCGCGCCGCAGCTGCAGGCGCACCTCGCCCTCCTGGGTGAACTTGACCGCATTGCCCAGCAGGTTGAGCAGTATCTGGCCGATTTTTTGCCGATCGCCCTTAACCACGCTGGGTTTGGGCAGGTCCACCTGAGTGATCAGTGCCAGGCCTTTGCTCTGCGCGCGGCCACTGATGATATTGGCAATTTCGCTAACTTCCTGATGCAGGTCGAAGTAATCCTGGCGCAGGTTGAGCGCGCCAGATTCAATTTTGGACAGATCGAGCACATCGTTGATTAAGCCCAGCAGCCGCTGGCTGGCATTGAGGATCAGCTCCAGCCGCTCGCGCTGCGGCCCGCCCAGCTGCGGGTCGCGCATCAGCAACTGGGTGTAGCCGAGCACGGCGTTGAGCGGGGTGCGAATCTCGTGGCTCATATTGGCGAGGAAGCGGCTCTTGGCGCGGGCGGCCTCTTCGGCGGCCTCTTTGGCCTGGGATAGCGCTGCCTGGGTCTCTTTCTGCGCGGAAATATCGCTCATGACTATGCCCAGGTACTGGGCGCGGCCCTGGTCGTCGCGAATGGCAAAAAAGGTTTCCTGGGTGGGGAACTGGGTGCCGTCGGCGTGCAGCGCCGCCATTTCCCCCTGCCACTCGCCCTGCTCGATGGTGCGCGGGATTATCTCTTCGCGCACCTGGGCCTGGAGCGCGTCAGGGTAGTAGTGCCAAAAGGCCTTTTTGAAATTGCCATCCTGCAGGTAGCCGTTAAGCATCACCCGCATGCAGGGATTCATATACAGGGTTTCCGCCTGCAGGTTAATAATGCCAAAGCCCTGGCTGGAGTTTTCGGCAAAGCGTTTGAACTTTTCCAGCTCATTGATCAGCTGGTGTTTGTCGGTAATGTCGCGGCCAATGCCGAGTATGCCAAAGGTCTGCTGGTTGTCGTCGCGCACCGCCACCTTCAAGGTATCGAGCATATGCAGCTGGCCATCGGCGCCCTTGAGCCACTGCTCGTGGCGATGGGGTTGATCGCTGTTAAGCGCCAGCTGGTCGTTGCTGCGAAATACCTGGGCCATCTCCTGGCTGACCAGATCCTTTTCCTCGCTGCCGATAATCTCATCCTCGCTGCGCCCCAGCAGCTGGGTGAAGGCGAGGTTGCAGGCGATGTACTTGCCTTTGGAGTCCTTCAGCCAGATGGGGTCGGGGATGTTATCCAGCAGGCTGCGCAGCTCCTGCTGGCGCTGTTGCAAACTCACCTGGGAGGCCTGCAGCTGCTCCTGGGTCAGCTGGCGCTGCTCTATCTCTTTTAACAGCCAGTCGTTGGCGGTGCGCAGTGCCAGGGTCTGGTCGTGGACCTCGCGCTCCAGTCGCTCCTGGTTTTGCACCAGTGAATCCTGGTGTTTTTGCCGGGTGCGGATATAGGCGGCGAGCAGGCTGATGATGCCCAGGCCTATGGCCAGGGTGGTCAGCTGTAGCCAGCTGGGCAGCAGCCAGTGGCGCAAATCCAGCTGGGTGTGCAGCTGCAATTGTTGGTCGGCCAGGCGCAGTGGGCTCAGCTGGCTGAGATGCTGGGTGGGTTGCGGCTCATAATCGCCGCGATGTCGCGGATCGCGGTCTTCTCGTTGA
>CBIMZH010000413.1:0-3390 GCA_966248255.1 uncultured Cellvibrio sp. | reverse complement strand
AGTTAACCGTCGCCAGCTGTTTGCAACTTGCGCCCCAGCTGGCGGCGGTAAGCGATTCACCGCGCTTGGATATTGAATTACTGCTTTGCGCACTGCTGCAAAAAAATCGCACCTGGCTGTTTACCTGGCCGGATAAAAGCCTCAGCGCTGAGCAGCAACAAGCCTTCGAAACCTATTTTTCCCGCCGCTTAACCGGCGAGCCTATCGCCCATATTCTCGGCCAGCGCGAATTCTGGTCGCTGCCGCTGTTTTGCGATAACTCCACCTTAATTCCCCGCCCGGATACCGAGCTATTGGTGGAAACCTGTCTGGAGCTTTTTGCAAATGATGCGCCGCAGCAAGCGCGGGCGATTCTCGATTTGGGTACAGGCACAGGTGCAATCGCACTGGCGCTTGCCAGCGAACAAAAGCACTGGCATTTAACTGGCGTAGATCAATCAGTAGCGGCTGTGGCTCTGGCGGAAAAAAATCGCACCCATTTGCATATTGATAATCTGCAGCTGCTACACAGCGATTGGTTTGTCAATCTCCCGGCCGAGCAAAAATTCGATGCGATTGTCAGCAACCCGCCTTATATAGATCCGCGGGATCCGCATTTAACTCAGGGTGATGTGCGCTTTGAGCCGCGCTCGGCATTGGTGGCGGATAATCACGGCCTGGCAGATATAGCGCATATTCTTGCGCAGGCACCCAAGCATTTAACGGCCCATGGTTGGGTGCTGCTGGAGCACGGTTACGATCAGGGCCAAGCGGTGCGCGAATTGTTTGCGCGCTACGGCTTCAGTCAAATAGAAACTCGCCGCGATCTGGGCGATAACGAGCGGGTCACTCTGGGGCAGAAAATTTAATGTTCCTGGGGTTGGTACTAATGATGTTTTTGCTGGTTCTGCTTGGCGCTCTCGTGGCGCTTGGTGTCAATTGGCTGCTCTGGTGGCTGCTGCAAAAATACATCCCCTCGCTCAGGCGCTGGTCGGCGCTTAGAATGGCTTTGGTGTGCCTGCTGCTAACCCTGATTGCCGCGCCTTTTATGGGCTATTGGCTGCATGCAAAAACTGCAGTATTTGCCTGGATTTGGCTAGTAAATTTGAGCTGGAATCTTATCCTGGTGCCAATCGCTTATTGGTGCCGCGCGAAACCTTAGTCACCCAGCGTTAGTGAGCAAAAAGTTATGAATGACGATCAACTGCTGCGCTACTCCCGGCAAATTATGCTGCCGGAGCTGGATATAGGCGGCCAGGAACAATTACTTGCTGCCCATGCGCTCATTATCGGCTTGGGCGGTCTGGGGTCACCTGTGGCCATGTATCTGGCCGCGGCAGGTGTGGGTGAGTTGACGCTGGTGGATTTTGACTCGGTCGACCTGAGCAATTTACAGCGGCAAATCGCCCATACCAGTGAGCGCATTGGCGTTAATAAAGCCCGGTCGGCGGCGCAAACGATAAGCGCGCTTAACCCGGATATAAAAATTAATCTGGTCGATAAGCTGGTGGATGGCGAGCAATTACAGCAACTGGTTGCCGGCGTAAACCTGGTGTTGGATTGCACCGACAACTTTGCCACGCGCTTTGCTATCAATGCCGCCTGTGTCGCGGCGCGCGTACCTCTGGTGTCTGGTGCGGCCATTCGCCTTGAGGGCCAGGTGACGGTGTTTGACTCGCGCCAGCCCAATTCCCCCTGCTATCGCTGCCTGTATGAAGAGAGCGCCGATGATCTCACCTGTGCTGCCAATGGTGTGCTTGCACCTCTCGTGGGTGTGATCGGCTCGCTGCAGGCCTTGGAGGCTTTAAAGCTGCTTGGCGGTTTTGGCCAGAGCCTTGCTGGCCGCCTGCAGTTGTTTGATGCGCGCACTGGCCAGTGGCGGGAGATGAAATTGCCGCGCGATCCGGATTGCCCTGTGTGTGCTCAGTCGCGGGCAATCAGCTAGCCGCCTGACGCGGCGCTTAAAGTTTGTTAGGATTCTCGCTGATCACCTGGTGTACAGGTTTGATGGGCAATAAACACGGCAATAAGCAGGTGTTAACAATAAAAGCAAAATGGAGTTGTTATGTCTGAAGTATTCAAAGTAGTTTTTCTTGGTGTTTTACCCGGTTTTGAGCGCAATAAAGTCGAGGCAGATTTTGCCCAGTTGTTTTCGCTGGACGCGGTGCGCGCAGCGAAAATTTTTGACGCGGACCGCGCCACCTTAAAATCCAATATTAGCTATTCAGTCGCCGAGCAATATATTGCCCGCCTTGCGGCAATTGGCGTGGAGGCAGTGGCCGAAGCTATGGAACCGCAATTGGCGGTTGCGCCGCAAGTGCCAGAGTCGGCGCCAGCTACTGCACCTGGCGAGCAGCTGCATAAGTTTGAATTTAAGGGCAGGGGCGTTGAGTATTTCAAAATCTGGATAGTCAATGTGCTGCTCAGCATTGCTACCCTGGGTATCTATTCCGCCTGGGCCAAGGTGCGCACTCACCAATATTTTTACGGCAATACGCTGCTTAACGGCAGCAGTTTTGAATATACCGCCAAGCCGCTCAATATCTTAAAAGGCCGCATGATTGCGCTGGTGCTGCTGGCGACCTATTCGGCACTGGTGCATCTCGCGCCGCTCTGGGCGCTGGGTATGGCGCTGGTGTTGCTAATTGCCACCCCCTGGATAGTGGTTTTATCGCTCAGGTTTAATGCGCGCTATACCAGCTATCGCAATATTGGCTTTCACTTTGATGGCAGCCTGGGCGGTGCAGCCAAGGCATTTATTTTTTGGCCGCTGTTTGGCATTTTCACGTTTGGCATTTTTCTGCCCTTTGCCTGGCAGCGTCAGGCGCGCTATGTGGTGGCCAACCATCGCTACGGTAAATCCAAATTCAGTTTTAATGGCGATATAGGCGAGTACTACAAGATCTTGCTGATACTTATTGCTGCCAGCTTTATCTTTTTTATTGTTTTTGTGTTTATTGCCGTAGGTATGGGCATGGCAGTTTCCGCCATGGGCGCTGAGGCTAAAGATCTGGTCATGGTCCCGGCGATGTTTCTCTACCTGCTTTTTTATCTGTTTGCCGGCGCTTATTTTGTGGTGGGTATGGCCAATATTCTCTACAACAACACGCGCCTGGACGAGCACAGATTTAGCGCCAATTGGGAGCTGCTGTCCTACGCCAAATTACTGTTTGTTAACACTCTGCTTATTTTGCTCACCCTCGGCCTTTATATCCCCTTTGCCAAGGTGCGCACAGCGGCCTACAAGGCTGAGCACACCCAGTTTATTGCGGCAGATGACCTCAGTCATTTTGCGGCCGATGACAAAGAGCAGGTCAACTCGGTGGCCGATGGCGTAAATGATTTGTTCGCTATGGATATCAGTATCTAACTTTTTATCAGGGAGTGATTATGGCATCGACTTCCCCACGT
>CBIMZH010000412.1:0-3395 GCA_966248255.1 uncultured Cellvibrio sp. | reverse complement strand
GGTCATAGTTGGTAACGAGGTAGTCCAACGTGGTGGTCAACTCTTCCACTGGGCGGAACTGCAAGGTCAACTGACCGTTAGTGCGCTCGCGGTGGTTGCTTTCCAGGGCGTAACGCAAATCCGTTGGAATTGCATAGAGTGAACCAGCGCTCAGCGGATTGGTGATAGCTGCGCCATCTGGGGTGGCACCGTGAGTGCCATCATCAGCGACAGTGCGCAATTGCCAGTTGTTTACAAAGGCATTGGAGCGAACGTTTTCACGCTCTTGATACGCAGCGGTAATCGCAACACCAAAGGTGCCTTCTTCGTTGGCCCAGCTGTAAAGTCCAGACAGTTCTGGAGTCAGGTCACGGCCGTAACCGCGATCAACTGTAGAATCGTTTACCGCTTTGGCAGCGAACGAAGCTTTAGTGCCACCAGCATCCAGTGGACGCACGGTTTTAAGGTTAATGCTGGCACCCAAGCCACCACCAGAGATATTGGCGCGGCCAGTTTTGTAAACCTCTACACCAGTTACGCTTTCAGACGCCAGGGTGGCAAAGTCGAAGGTGCGGCTGGAGCGGTCACCGGTAGTGCCGTCATTGGTTACTGCAGGCATGTTGCGACCGTTTAAGGTCACCATGTTCATTGCCGGGTCGATACCGCGAACAGTTACGCGAGCACCTTCACCGTTGGTACGGGTAATAGATACACCAGCAATGCGCTGCAGTGATTCAGCCAGGTTTGCGTCTGGCATCTTGCCGATATCTTCTGCAGAAATTGCATCAACCACACCAGCAGAATTGCGCTTAACGTCCATTGAACGTTCCAGTGACGAGCGGATACCCGACACTAAAACTTCTTCAACGGCTTCGTCTTGTGCAAATACGCTGCTGCTATAGCTAACAGCGGCGGCGGCTGAGGCGATTGCGGTGGTCAGTAGCTTTTTCTTGAAGCTTGTCGTTTTGTACATGGAGCTCTCCTTTATTAATTAGGAATTATTGTTTCCGGTACATGGAAAAATTCTGACCATCATCTTGGCAGACCGAAGATCAGAAGAGTTCACTCTCGGGCAAGAGCGAATTAGGCCAATGCGAGTTTTTTATAAAATTTTGCTCGCGAAAAAAGAGTAGCCTAGGTATGGAAAATAGATTGGATTTGCCGAATTCAGCGCCAACCTGCACCTTCCTATGGTTACACTTTCCCTTGTTGGAGGCACAAATTACTCCTTTGTGACAGCGCTGTCAATTCGCAGATCAACAAGAAATTCATTCTTAAAAAAATGAAAGAAGCGGCAAATTTGGCGCCTAAAATTACAATATGACTTATAAGAAGCTTATAGCTGCCAATTGACTGGGGTTTTACCCCACTGCAAAAGATATTGATTTGCCAAGGAAAAGTGCCCGCAACCGATAAAACCCCGGTGCGCAGACAAGGGGGATGGATGGGGGGCTTTTAACACCAGGTGTTTATTTAGATTAATAAAGGCGCCCTTTTTTTGCGCGTAACTTCCCCACAACATAAACACCACATGATCACAGTGCTCATTGACCATCTGGATAGCGCGGTCGGTGAACTGCTCCCAACCTCGCCGCTGATGAGAACCAGCTTTAGCCTGCTCCACAGTCAGGGTGGCATTTAGCAGTAACACACCCTGCTCCGCCCAGCGCTGCAAACACCCATGCCCGGGATGAGCCATACCAAGATCGCGCTGCAACTCTTTATACATATTTTGTAGTGAGGGGGGCACAGCGATGCCCGGCTGCACCGAAAAACACAAACCATGGGCCTGGTTGGGACCGTGGTAAGGGTCCTGCCCAAGGATAACCACCTTGACCTCATCCAGTGGCGTAGAGTTAAAAGCGTTAAAGATATTGGCCGAGGCAGGATATATCACTTTCCCCGCCTGCTTTTCCCTGCGCAAAAAATCGCGCAATTCACTCATATAGGGCTGCTGAAATTCGGGCTCCAGGTGTTTTAACCAACTGGCATGCATATCTATATTTCGCGGGGCTTGAGCCTCAGGCATAAAATCGCTCACAGGGATATCCAACGTGCAGGAATGGGGAAAATAACGCCAGCCATAAAAAAGCCCGGCTTAAGCCGGGCTTTTTACAAAACTTACAAGCAAAAGTAAAACTTAGAGCTTGTCGCCGTGCTCGGCCAGGTATTTGGCTACACCAGTTGGAGAAGCGTCCATACCGGCATCACCGTCTTTCCAGCCAGCAGGGCAAACTTCGCCGTGCGCCTGGTGGAACGCCAGAGCGTCAACCATACGCAGCATTTCGTCTACGTTACGGCCCAGTGGCAGATCGTTTACTACCTGGTGACGAACAACACCTTCTTCGTCGATCAGGAAAGAACCACGGTAGGCAACACCAGCGTCAGCTTCTACGTCGTAGGCTTGGCAAATTTCGTGTTTAACGTCAGCAACCAGGGTGTATTTTACTGGGCCGATACCGCCATCGTTAACGGCGGTGTTACGCCAGGCATTGTGCGAGAACTGGGAGTCGATAGACACACCAATCACTTCTACATTGCGCTTTTTGAACTCTTCAACGCGGTGATCGAAAGCCAACAACTCAGAAGGACAAACAAAGGTGAAGTCCAGTGGGTAGAAGAAAACTACCGCTTTCTTGCCTTTGATGGCAGCAGACAGGCTGTAGCTGTCTACGATTTCGCCATTGCCCAATACGGCAGCTGCTGTGAAATCCGGTGCTTTTTTACCGACTAATACGGCCATTTCAGTTCTCCTATAAATAGTTGCGAGGGTGATAACTCAGACACTCAATTGAGATCGACCTAGGATAAAAGTGCCATGTGACACTTTCGCGCGGCGCCTCATTGATCATCTGAATAAAATCGATAGTGCGCGACTATCATACACAGGCAATTCTATGAGTCCTATTAATTTTATAAATGAATAGTCCAAGCCTCTGGCTATTAGCAGACAAATTGCACAGCTAGTCACTCCGGTAACCAATCGTGCCTGCCACAGATTGAAACCGCAGCCTTTAGACGTAAAGGTTTTTAAGCGCACGAATTCCCAAACAAAAAGAATTCTCATCCTTTATTGACATGGATTCTCATTTTCAATAAGATTTGTTTACTGTTTGATCTTCGAGGCTGCACCAATGTACGTCTGCTTGTGCAAGGGTATTACCGACCGCCAAATCAAAGCTGCCATAGACAATGGCGCCAGCTCTATTGGTCAGTTGCGCAAAGCCCTCGGCGTCGCCAGCCAGTGTGGAAAATGCTCTGCCACCACCCGCGAACTGTTGCAAGAAGCGCAAATGGACGCCCCTATGATCAATGGCCTACCGCAATACTTTGCTGTTGCCTGAGAACCGGCTGCATTCTGATAATCAGTCTCATTATCTTTTAAATTCAATAACTTATAACCACTCCAGCAAACA
>CBIMZH010000411.1:0-3424 GCA_966248255.1 uncultured Cellvibrio sp. | reverse complement strand
GGATCGCGCGGGCGACGTCCGCACCGATCCCGACCTGCGTGCCCTGGCGGCCACCACTACCGAAAAGTCCACCATCAGCACGGGTGCACTTAACGCCGTATCCTCCGGCGCCGGTAGCAGCGGCCTAAGCTCTGCCCCTGCAGCAGAAAGCAAGCCTGCGCTGTCAGAAGTAGAAGAAGCCAGCTTTGCCGAAGCGGCACCCGTGCCCAAGGCGTGCTCGATCGATAACCCAGATTGCGAGGCTTGCCAGTAAGCCTACTGCGCTCGCTGGCTTGGCGTTGAAGGCGCTGTAAAAAATGCTCATTGATTATTTATCAACTCCGCTTTTTTACAGCACCTTCGCCTAAATCCAGCGTCGCTCGTGACGGCTTACCCCACTCCGTCTGCTGTAACGACTGAGAAAAAGCAAAAAAATTTCGGGCACTTGATACAAGTCATCACCCTGCCCGCCACCGAATGAAATAGTTGCTGGCCTAAATACCAGCCACAAACCAGAGAGGAAAACCCATGCTGAGTTGGGACGATTTCGAAACAGAAGAAGTGGTAAAAGCCGCGGCCAAAGAGAGCGCGCGCCAGGAAGCCTTAAAGCCGGAAGCCAAAGCGCCAGTTGCCAAACAAGCCACTGCCGCGCAACAGCCACAGGCAGATGCCAACACTTCATTTGCGCAAGCCGCTAAAGAGCAAGGCATCAGCCCTGCCCTGGCCCAAGCGCGCGAATCACTCGCTCACCTGGACCCAGCCCCAGGCCTGGAAGAACTGGAAATGGGCGCTGCCCGTATTCAGGTGGACGACAAGCGCATGATCAACTGCCGCGCCGACCTCAACCAGCTGGTGCCCTTTAAATACGACTGGGCCTGGCAAAAATACCTGGACGGTTGCGCCAACCACTGGATGCCGCAAGAAGTTAACATGACCGCGGATATCGCCCTGTGGAAAAGCAAAGACGGCCTCACCGAAGACGAGCGCCGCATTGTCATGCGCAGCCTGGGTTACTTCTCTACCGCCGACTCACTGGTTGCCAACAACCTGGTGCTGGCCATTTACCGCTTGATCACCAACCCCGAGTGCCGCCAGTACATTCTGCGTCAGTCATTTGAAGAGGCGATCCACACTCACGCCTATCAATACTGTATTGAATCCCTGGGCATGGACGAAGGCGAAGTGTTCAACATGTACCGCGAGCTGCCCTCGGTTGCCAACAAAGCGGCCTGGAGCCTCAAGCACACCCAAACCCTGGGCGACCCAACCTTCACCACCGGCACCCCAGAGTCCGACCAGGAGCTGCTGCGCAACCTGGTGGCCTTCTATGTGGTTACCGAAGGTATCTTCTTCTACTGTGGTTTCAGCCAAATTCTGTCCATGGGCCGCCGCAACAAAATGACCGGCGTCGCCGAGCAGTTCCAATACATTCTGCGCGACGAATCCATGCACCTGAACTTTGGTATAGACGTAATCAACCAAATCAAACTGGAAAACCCCCACCTCTGGACCGCCGAGTTCCAGCAGGAAGTTATCCAGATGATCCTGCAAGGCACAGAGCTGGAAATCCAATACGCGCGCGACTCTATGCCACGCGGCGTACTGGGCATGAACGCCGCCACCATGGAAGAGTACCTGCACTTCATCGCCAACCGCCGCTGCGCGCAGCTGGGCCTTAAAGAGCAATACCCAGGCGCCCAGAACCCCTTCCCCTGGATGAGCGAGATCATGGATCTGCGCAAAGAGAAGAACTTCTTTGAAACGCGCGTGATTGAGTATCAGACTGGTGGTGCGCTTAGCTGGGATTAATCACCAAACACACAAGGGAACAAATTTTCACACGATGAAAATTCAAATTCAGGATTGGGAATAACATAAAACCGCTGCTGGGTAGTCAGAGAAGTCTGATGGGTCTGGTGGCGGTTTTTTTATAAAGAGTCATTATAATGAGCGCAATCGAATACTTAGAAGACGAAAGAAAAAAACTCTGGGAAGCAGTCACTGAACTCAAAAAGGATTTAAAAAGCAAATCATCGGAAAGCGAGCACGAAGCAAAGCAAAGCTCAAAAAAAATATCAGAATACAAAAACAAAAGCCTTCACTCAAAGGAGCAAATAGACCTAGCCCTTTTCGACTCAACTTCCTCCTCAGAAAAAATCAACGCACTACTATTGCAAATTCAAGAAAATTCTATAGCCATAGAAAAAATACATGAACGAGCCTCTTCTTTCAGCGATCACCTAGACACAATCGAACAAAAAACAAAAATCATTGACGAGCTATATTCAAATCAAGAAAACCTAAACGAAAAAATAGAAACTTTAGAAGAAATCCACAAAACAGGCTCCGAAACATCAAGCAAAATCACAGCAACCTACAACAACCTAATCAAAAGAAAAAAGGAAATTGACGACTTATACTTTGAAATAATGGGATATGAGATAGAAAACGAAGACACAGGTGAAATCACAAAAGAAGAGGGAATTAAGGACAACCTAGAACAAGCTTACACACAAATTAAAAATGAAATTGATTCTTTAAAAAAGGACATGCTGATCTTTAAAAAAGAAGAGTCTGAAAAATACAAAAATGAGCTTGAAAACAATAGAGAAAACCTAAAAGGCCGTATAAATCTTTTCGAAGACGAATACAATAAAGCAACACAAAAGATAAAATCCCTACTCCCTGACGCCTTAACAGCAGGATTAAGTCATGCATTTTCCGAAAAAAGACAAGCAGAAATTAAGGAGGGAGAAAAATTAAGCACCTCATTCTCAAGAGCCATACTCGGCCTTGTGTGCGTATCGCTTGTACCATTCATTATAAACATCTACTTACTGCACACTGGAAAATCTCTCGAATCAACCATCAATGACACCCCACGAATCGTACTTGCCATTTTACCGCTATACATCCCATTCCTTTGGCTGGCATATTTTTCTAATAAACGCATTAATTTATCCAAAAGATTAACCGAGGAATACACCCACAAAGAAGTCCTCAGCAAAACCTTTGAAGGCTTATCAAATCAAATTGAATCAGTAGAAAACAAAGAAATGTCTGAAGAACTACGAATTAAGCTTCTATATAACATTCTTGATGTCAGCTCAGAAAACCCCGGAAAACTAATATCCGACTACAACAAGGCGGACCACCCGGTAATGGATGTATTAGAAAAAAGCTTTAAATTAAGCAATGCAGTAGATTCTCTCAAGAAAATTCCAGGAATGAAAAAAGTAGCAAAAATAATCGAACACAAGGCTACAGATGCCCTAGAGATTCAAGCAAAGAAAATAGAGTCTGCAATTGAATCGGTAACCGATTAGAAAGCCCGTAGCACGTAGGTTGGGATGAGCTTGCGAACCCCAACACTCACAATCGCAAGCGGCACCGAGGGCGTTCATAACTCTGTGTCAGCCGATCAATTACAAACTGATGTATTTGT